>JADJCR010000009.1 GCA_016703125.1 Micrococcales bacterium
CGACTCGTTCTACCTGGCCCCTGACGTTCCGATGGACGGTGCTCTCGGAATTGGGGAGGCTGTCGCCCGGATGCTTGCCGACTGGGAGGAACAGGTCGCCGCGGAACGCATCGCACCGGAGACCCTCGACACCATACCGCGGTAGTTCGCACTCTCGTGGCGTACGCGACCGCGTGCCGCTGCGACTTGGTGTGTGACGTGTCCAGTGAGGTGCTGTGGCAGTGGGTGAACTCCCCAGCGACCGGCATCCGTGCAGCGCAGTATCCGTCGGAGAACATTCGCCGTCTGCGCCGCGCTGTCGCCGTCGCCGTGTACCGCACGTGGTTCCGGCTCGGGATCACTGAACGGAACTTGGGTGCGAGCCTGCCCAGCCTGCCCGGTGTGCAACGTGTCGTGTCCGCGTTCACCGCCGAGCAGATCCAGACCTCAAAGACGCCGCCGACGGAGAAACGGACGGCTCGGACTACGTCGTCGGGTATGCCAGGACACCCGTGTGCCTGGCGTTGACGCTGGTGGGTGCCCAGTCCGGCGAGGTTGGCGCCATCCGGGTACGGGACATCGACCAGATGGGCAAAGCGGTGTTCCTCCACGGCGGCGGCAGCCGCTACCAGCAGCGCTGGGTGCCGATTGATGACGACTGGGCGTGGCAGGTCATCCTTGACCGGCTCGCGTACCTGCACCGCCGCTACCCCGGGGATGGTGGTGCGCTGCTCGCCTACCTACCGAACGAACGCACCACGCCAACCGACGATTTCAAAGCCCGTTCGGCAGCAACGAGTATGAGCCTGACGAAACTCATCCGGCTCGCGGGAGTGCACACACCCGGCAAGACGCGAGTGGCGAGCATCAACGAGTACGTCGCCTCCCGTGTGTTCGCCGAAACCGGCAGGGTTGAGGCGGTCGCCGCACGCCTCGGCCTGGCCCGGCTGGACGTGGCCGCGCATCTCGTCGGATACGACTGGCGGGCCGCGTTCAACCCTGACCCCAGGGGGCGGTCGTGACCAGCACAACTCTGCTGCCCGAACAGACCGTCACATTGACCTGCGACGGCGAGGAGACCCGTCGGGTCGTGCAACGCGGCGCCCAGCGCAGCATCGTGACCAAACGCCCCGACGGAACGTACGGCACCAAACGACCCCGCACACGGGAGGAAAGCGAACGAATCTCGTACACCGAGCAAGGACGGAACATCCTCGCCTACCCAGGATTCTGGGAGATCGCCTACTCGCTGCCCGGCAACACTCGGCAGGTCGGCAAACGTGGCGCACCGGCGCACTACCCCGCGTGGGTCTACCTGTTCCTCGTCGCGATGACAAGCGTGTACGGCAGCCAGAACGCCGCAATCACCCACGTGTGCTCGGACAAGTACCTGTGGCGGATGTACCGCAAGTTCGCCCACAAACATCTGCCACCAGGTTTCGACCTGGCCTGCAAGCAGCCAACCACCGAAACGACACCACGTCACCTATTTCCTTGAACTGTGGCGCGGCGACGAATGGGAACCACATCCGGCAACAGGCCGCCGCAATCTTCCGGAAAGCCGCACTGGAACTCGCAGGCGACCTGGGGCACCTACCGACCAGGCGAGGCCACTCCTACTGACGGCCTTGCCCCAGCCAATGGGTCGCGTTTGACGGCACCGTCTACCCCGGGCCGACGAACAACCGGCCCGACAAAGGCAAACGCCACGACAGTGCCTCCGGCTGGCACAACAAATACGGCCAGGAAAAGACCCGCGTGTGGGGATCGAAAATCGTGTTCGCGTCACTGCGCTCAGAGGACTACCACGGACGCATCATCCTGGACTTCACACACGTCCTCGGCCCGAACGACATCACCGGCATCGGCGACGAGGGCAAAGCCATCGTCACCGTCGCCAAACGCATCCACGCCCAAGCACCCGGTATGCGAGGCGTCATCGTCGACGGTGTCCTCCGCGACATCCACATCGCTGACCTGTCAGCCGACAACCTCCACACCATCAACCAGCCAGCCGCCAAGACCAACAAGAACCGCAGGCAGAAAGGCACCCGCAACTCCTCACGAGTCGAGAAACGACACAAGGTCACAGTCCACCGGCACACCCGCACCACCGGGCGGCCCTGCGAACACCACATCTGGGCCATCGGAGGCCAGTTGCACGAACAAGTCCGCTCCGGCACCGACGGCAAACCCACCTGGGTGCCCCTCACCCACGACCGCGTGAGCAGCCGACCCAACGACGACGGCACCTGGCGGCACTACATCCACACCACCCTGCGCTGCCACAACCAGCCCGTCACCTTCAGCGTGCCGCTGCACCACCAGCCAGAGACCGGCCCACAGTTCAAACGCGGCGAGTACCTGCGCTACTACCCGCCCGGAACCTGGCAGTACGGTGTCCTCTATAGCCGCTGCAACGACGCCGAATCCCTGGACCCGGAGATGAAACGCGATATGCCACGACTCCCCGGATACGGCACCCCAACCCAAGAACTGTTCATCCTCGGCTACGCCATCCGGAACAACGCCGTCACCGCGCACCGGGCAAAGCACCCCGACCCGTGACCCCGTCCCGCCACCTCAGGCCGCCACTAGCCAGTGACCGGCCACATCGGCATACCCGAAACCCGGAATCCGGCAAGCAAACAGCATCCGCGAGACAACACGCGGCCCGAAACGGCCATCTCCGCCATCTCAACCTGACGGCCTGACCCCTCACCCACGCAGATACGATGAACCGGCAAGGTCGCAGGGATTTTCTTCACGATTCTCCCCGTGCCCCGCCCCTATAGCTCAATTGGCAGAGCTGCGGACTTTTAATCCGTAGGTTGTAGGTTCGAGTCCTACTGGGGGCACCGAACTCCCCGCGGGCCTGCCCGGATCCCGGACCGTCGGACAGCGCACCTCAGCCGACCACCGAGTGCGGATCGCCCACCCGCTTCGACTGGGCCGAGCCCCACTGCCGCAGGTACACCGAGAAGATCACCATGGACGTGACCGCCAGGAACTCCGACTGCCAGTTCTGCAGCGTGCGGTTCCAGAAGTCCGGCGCCATCAGATACGCGCCGAAGTCAAGGGGGTCCTGCAGTGACCGGAGCCGGTCGGCGTTGTGTGCCGTCCACCCGGTGACAGCCTGGACCGCCCAGGAGGCCACGAAGATCGCGGCCATGAGGATGCCCAGCGACCGGCCGTAGACGGCTGCGCGCCAGCCCCCGGCCCGGGCTGCCGGCGGGGCGTCGGGAGGCGCGTGCGGTCCCACCCGCTCCTCGGCGTCAGTCCCAGGTCCTTGCTCCCCCGGCGGGTCGGACTCGGGCGACCCGGCCTGCACGAGCCACACCGTGGCGGTGATGAACAACGCGAACTGCAGGAACTCCGACTGCCAGTTCTCTGCGACGTCGACGGCGAACTGGCTCGACGTCAGGTAGTCCCAGACCCCGGCAGGAACAAGGCCTTCAGCGGTGAGGGTGCGGTTGTGATCCGCCAGCCCTACGAACAGCTGGGAGCTCAGTGCCACCAGGGACAGCGCGAAGAAGACGAGGGTGAGTGAGTTGCGGCGCCAGAACCTGGTCATCGCTGCGTCACCCCCACGACGGCCATGGCCGCCAACCCGACCACGATGGTGGCCAGCACGATCCAGAAGAGGGCTCGCATCGGCCTCACCCCTTCACCGAGCAGCGGTACATGAGATCGCCGGAGGCGAGGGTGCAGTCCAGGGCAGTCACCCACCAGCGGCCGTCGGCCCACTGCAGGAACATCGCGTGCTGATCCTGGCGGACCTGGGCCTGGTCGGCGATCGTGCGGACGGCCGTGACTGAGCCGTTCGCGGCGGGGCTGTCCTGGATCATCGCGTCCGTGCACGTCTGCTCGCCGGCGACGTCTGCACGCACACCCGGCGACAGCAGTGCGCACAATGCGGCCCAATCACCGAGGGCCACGGCGCGATCGGCGGCCGCCGCGGTCCCGACCGGATCCGATCGGCCGGCGCCGCCGCAGGCGCTCGCGGTCACAGCGACCAGGATCACCAGCGGGACGAGGGCGCTGCCGCCGATCGGGGCCAGCCACCTGGCCACGGACTGTCGGCGCCGCAGCCCCTCATGCTGTGCTGGGATGTCGGCCACGATCACTCCCGAGGACTCAGAACACCGGTTTGCCGCCGGTGACGCCCAGGACGCTGCCAGAGATGTAGCTGGCCTCGTCGGAGGCGAAGAAGACGAAAGCGGGTGCAACCTCAGCAGGCTGCCCGGCGCGTCCCAGTGGTGTATCCGCACCGAAAGCCTCGACCTTCTCGGGCGGCTGGGTCGCGGGCTGCAGCGGCGTCCAGATCGGCCCGGGGGCGACCGCGTTGACCCGGATCCCCCGGGGTCCGAGCTCGGCAGCCAGGTTCACGGTGATGTTGTTGATGGCCGCCTTCGTGGCCGCGTAGTCCACCAGGGCAGGCGAGGGGTGGTAGGCCTGCACCGAACTGTTGTTGATGATCGCGGCACCGTCGCCGAGATGGTGGAGCGCGGCCTGTGTCAGCCAGAGAAGGGCGTAGAGGTTGGTGCGGAAGATCCGGTCCATGCGTTCGTCGGTGAGATCGACGATCCCCTCGCCGCGGGCCATCTGGAAGCCGGCGTTGTTCACCAGCACATCCAGGCCGCCCAGGCCCTCGACGGCACGTCGCACCGCGGACTCGCACGCCCGCCGGTCGCGCAGGTCGACCTCGATGGCCACCGCCGTGCGCCCGGCGTCCTCGATCAGTTCGACGGTGGTGGCAGCGTCCTCGGATTCGGCCGGCAAGTACGTGAAGGCAACGTCCGCACCCTCGCGGGCGAAGGCCATGGCTACGGCGCGACCGATCCCGGAATCCCCGCCGGTCACCAGCGCCCGCTTGGCCAGCAGTCGCTCGTGGCCCACGTACGACGTCTCGCCGTGGTCCGGGACCGGTGTCATCTCGTCCGTGCGTCCCGGTGGTTGTTGCTGCTGCGCGGGGAAGGCACTCGTGGCGTCGGTCATTCGGTGCGCTCCTTCCGGGTCGTGGCGGCGTCGTCCAACGGGTGGAGGGCGAGTGCTTCAACCGCAGGTCCCTGCAGTACCCGGCCCGTGGGATCGAAGCGCGAGCCATGGCACGGGCAGTCCCAACTGCGCTCGCCGGGGTTCCAGCGCACCGTGCATCCCAGATGGGTGCAGCGCGCTGACACCGAGTGCAGGTCACCGCTGTCGTCACGGTGCACGGCCACCTGGCTCAGCCCGTCGCGCACGATGGCCGATTCGCCCGGTGCCAGGTCGGCGATGGGTGATGCGTCCGTACTGACGATGCCGCCGAGCAGCCGTCCCGCGACGGCGGCTTGGTGCTTGACGAGGCGGCCGGCTGCCTGCAGGCCGGGGAGGCGCGGGCCCCAGTTCCCCCACGACGGGTCCGGTTCCCCCAGTACTCGCGCGGAGATCTGATGAGCTGCGATGGTCCCGTTCGTCAGTCCCCAGCCGGAGAAGCCCGCCGCGGCAAACACCGACGACCCAGGCGTCACGGGTCCGGCGATGGGCAGTGAGTCCGCGACGTTGAACGTGTCCTGGGCGGCCCAGTGCGCGATGACCCGAACCGGCCCGAACCGGTCCACCACCCACTGCTCGAGGGTGAGCCAGGGTTGCCTCGGTGACGTGCCAGTCGGATGGCCCTCGCCGACGATGACCATCTGGTCGGTCCCCACAGGCCGCGTCGAGCGCGACGTCGGCCCGACCAGATGGGTCATGGCGCTGGTGGCCCGGGGGCTGCTGACCAGCAGGGCGAAGTGCCGCTCAGCGGACAGCGTGGCGAACCAGCCTCCCCGCAGGGTTGGGGGGTAGTGCGTGGCCAGCACCAGGTGACCAGCGCGGACCTCGGAGTCGCCCGCCACGACTCGGACGGGCCCGCGCCAGCTGAACGACGTCATCGGGTGATGAGGCAGGTACAGCGCACCGTTCTGCTCGGCGGCCGAGATCACATCCCGCAGGTACTCGCCGGGATGCAGGCTCATCTGGTCCGGCACGCAGTACCCGGTCGCCGGCCAGGGCAGATCCGGGGGTGCGTCGGCCAGCGTGACGCCCGAGGCCCGCAGTAGCCGGGCGGTTTCGAGCACCTCCGCGATCGAATCGGCGTCCTCGCCGTAGACGAACTGGTCAGCGCGGGTCACCGCGTTCGCGCTCGTCGTCGCGACGAAGGCCATTGCCATCTGCGTAGCGCGCAGGTACTGCACCGCAGTCTCGTCCTTGTGGCGGGCCGCGATCCGGGCCGGGAGTGTGCCCTGGCCGACGGTGACCTTCGCGGTGGAGTGGACCGTGGTCGACTTCTGCAGAGGATCGCCGGCATCTACGAGAACCACCGACAGACCGCGACGCGCCAGTAGGAGCGCAGTCGTCGCGCCGAAGACTCCTGCGCCGGCGACCACGACGTCGCACCGGCCCGGCAGTTCGGGCTGCTGCGGTGCTGACACGTTCGCGGGCAGCGACCACGGGCTGCCTGCCTTACCGAGATCCACCCTGTCCTCCTCGGTGTTGCTGGCGCACCCCACGTGCCCGCAGACGACCTCCCATACCTGCGGGCGCGACCGTGTCGGGTGGTGGGTGTCGCGCTGGGGCACCGCTACCGCCGGACGGTGCGACGGATCAGGCGCGAGGAGTTGCCCGCCCGGTCCAGCGCGGCGGCCCGGACGCGGTGGTTGCCGCGTCTGACCTGGAGGCGCACCCGCTTCACCGTGACGCCCTTCGCGCGGTACTGCCGGGTCTTCTTGTCGACTTTGACGACGACCCGGTCGAGCCCCTTGGCGTCCCGGGCGGTCACGAGAACCCTGCCCTTCGAACGCACACGCACCTTCACGCGTGGGCGCTTCGTGTCGCCCAGCAACACCTTCTGAGTCGCGCGGAGCACCTTGGCCGTCGGCTCCTTCGGCCAGATGGCATCGGGGAGAGACACGCCGGCGGCATCGCCGACCTGACCGCCGTCGAAGACGATGTGGTCCCAGTCGTTCCACGGGGACAACGTGGTCTTCGCGCCGTCGTTGTTCAGGTCCACACTCACGGTTTCGCCTGCTGTTCCGTCGCAGTCGAGGTCGAGGGCTCCCGACACCGATCCCGTGGTCCAGTCGGAGGGGCAACGCCAGGTGGTCGTGTAGCGGGTGAGCAGCGAGCCGACACCGCCGAACCCGGCGACCTCAGTCAGCGACGTCTCGTCGAGGCTGGGCAGGGTCTGGGAGCCGCCGGGGAACAGGGAGTAGTCGAACACCCCGGCCTGTCCGTCGCGGACCAGTCCCGCCAGTTGGAAGGCGTAGTTCATCACGGACAGGTAGTTGGGCTTGCGGTTGGTGTCGTCCCCACCGCCGTGGTGCAGTCCGAGGTTGTGGCCCAGTTCGTGCATGAAGGTGCCTGCTTGTTCGGCCGTCGTGCCGGAGCAGTCGAGCCCCTGGGTGCAGAACGCGCCCAGCGACACGACCAGATCGCTGGCGGGGATCCCGCGCGAGATGCCGCTGGAGGTCGTGCCGTTGTACGAATGGGCCGACACCACCCAGTGGAAGATGGGCCTGCGGGCCGCTGCGAACAGACTCGACTTGCCCGAGTCCACCCCGCGCCAGACAGCCAGGTTGTTGGCATGTCGCAACTCGTCGGAGCCTGATCGCGCGCCCCACGTACGGGTGCCCGTCATCGGCGAGTCACTGCCGTTGTCGACGTGCAGGGTGATGCCTGAGGTCCGGTTCGGATTGGGCACCGGTGCCGCCGCGAACGCATCGACGACCTGTGCGATGGCCGCATTGTCCAGGTGGTGATTGGTCATCCAGTCGATCTCGACGAAGACGTCCTTGCGGTACGGGTTCGCGCCCATGGCCGGCAGGTCCACATCGATCGAACCGTCGTCATGGTGGTCGTATCCGAGGACCTCCCAGCGGTCGGGAAGGGCATCGCCGTCAGTGTCGACGGTGGCGTCGGCGGACACGAACCGCAGGACCGATTCGGCGAGGTTGTCGGCGACGTACACCTCGCCGAAGCGGTCGACGGCCACACCCGTGGGCCCCTGCAGCCGACCCTGGCCGAAACTCGTCCGGTAGTCCCCGCCCGCGGAGAAGACCTGCACGTCGTCACGGTCCGTGTCAGCCACGAACACCGTGCCGTCCGGACCCACGGCGATCGCGCTGGGTGACAGGAACTGACCCGGACCGGATCCCTGCTCGCCCCACCACGTCACGAGTTGGCCGGTGGGGGTGAAACGCTGAACGCGGTGGGCATCCTGCTCGACGACGTAGACCGTGCTGTCCGGTGCGACCGCGATCCCGGTGAGCCAGTCGAACTGACCGGTCCAGCTCGACAGGAAGCCGCCGTCGCGGGTGAAACGCTGGATGCGGCCGTTGTTGAAGTCGGCGACGTAGACCGTGCCGTCCGGCGCCGTGGCGATGTCGGCGGCGTACTCGAATTGGCCGTCCGCCGTGCCCTCCGTTCCCCACGCCCCGCCCAGGACGCCTTCGGGGGTGAACCACTGGATGCGGTGGTTGCGCACATCAGCGACGTAGACCCGGGAATCCCATCCCACCGCCACGTCCTGCGGAGTGTTGAACTCACCGGGTTCGCTGCTGCCGCCGGGACCCGGGTTGCCCCACATGAGGCGGAAGGTGCCCTGCGGGCTGAAGTTCTGGACGCGCTGGTTGCCGGTCTCCACCGTGTAGACGCTGCCGTTGTTCGAGGTCTCCACCTCGTGGATCGCGTTGAACTCGCCCTCCCCTGAGCCCAGGGACCCCCATGAGAGAACGAAGTCGTAGCCCGCCGACTGCGCCGCGGAGGGCAGGGCGTACATGCCGATGGTTGCTATCGCTCCTGCCGCGCCGGCTGCCACGATTCGTCGCATCAGAGCCACCTCCCCGGTGGGGGCACCCCTGCTTCAAGTATGGGCGTGTCGTGGACCGCATGCGGTGTTCACGCTCGCGGCAAGGGCGGTGGAGATTCGGATACCGGTTAGCGGAATGCACCTTCCGTATCGCTTTTACATCTGTCCGTTTCTCCAACGCCTGGCAGACCGGGCCGCACCGTCAACGAAACTGGCGACCGACTGCTCCCTGGCTCAACCGGGACCACTGCTCGTGGGCGTTGACTGGCGGACTGAAGTGCGACTGCGGCACGGAACGGGGCCGGTCGTCGGCGAGCACGCGGAAGAGCACCAGCAGGTAGAGGCCGAGGAAGGTGAGAGCGATGAATGTCATGCCCCCAATGTGGCGCTGCTGCCGAAGATCCTCGAGTGGCATTATTGACATGCTCCCGCAATATACTGCCACAATGGGTCCGTGAAGAACGTTGCGTGCTTGGTCCTGCCCGGAGTCGCACCTTTCGAACTTGGGGTGATCTGCGACATCTTCGGCGGGGACCGTTCGGACATGGGAGTGCCCCGGTTGAACTTCACGCTGGTCACCCCGCAACCGGGCCTGGTGCCGACCACCCTTGGCTTCCCGGTCGGGGTGGCTGACGGGCTCGATGCCGCATCCGACGCCGACCTCGTCTGCGTGGCGCCCGGCCTGTGCGAGAACATCCCGGAACCGGCGCTGGAGTTGCTGCGGTCGACCGTGGCCAAGGGCGCCCGGGTCATGTCGGTGTGTTCCGGGGCGTTCGTGCTCGGGGAAGCGGGACTGCTCGACGGGCGCAACTGCACCACCCACTGGCTGCACGCCGATGAACTCGCACAGCGTTTCCCGTCGGCCCGCGTCGATCCGATGGTGCTCTACGTCGAGGACGGGCCGGTGCTCACCAGCGCCGGCGCCGCGGCCGGACTCGACCTGTCGTTGCACATCCTGCGCCAGGAATTCGGCGATGCGGTGGCCGGTGTTGTCGCGCGGCGCATGGTCGTGCCTCCGCACCGGGACGGCGGGCAGGCGCAGTACATCGAGGATCCCCTGCCGGAACCCCCGGCCAATCTGGCGCCGCTGCTGGACTGGCTGCGGGCGAACCTCGCCGACGAGATCACCGTGGCGGACATGGCCCACCGGATGTGGATGTCCCCGCGCACGTTCGCCCGCAGGTTCGCGGCGGAGACCGGAACCACCCCCTACAAGTGGCTGCTGCACCAGCGGGTGGCTGCTTCGGCCGGCCTGCTGGAGACCACGGACCTGCCGCTTGATGAGGTGGCGCGCCTGACCGGGCTCGGGGATGCGACCATGCTGCGTCACCACTTCAAGGTGCTGCGGGGCACCACCCCGTCGGCTTATCGGCGCGACTTTGCGGGCTTCCGGACCTCTGCCTGAGGGCTGTCGGCCTGGAGTGCGCGTTGTCCAACCTCCCGGCCCCCGTCATCCCAGCAGGGTCTGCCCCACGTACTCGCCCGGGGCGAACCCCGGCGGCACCGCGAACATCGCTGACCCGATGGGGGTGGTCCAGATGTTCAGCACGTCGAGTTGCGCCAGGCGGCGTTGGATGGGCACGAACTGGGCCTGCGGGTCGGCCGCATACGCCGTGAAGATCAGGCCGGCGTCTTGTGGCCCGTCGTCGTAGTTGTAGGGCCGCCGCAGGATGCGTTCCTGCGGCTGGTGGGCGTGTGCGAGCCGGATGTGCGCCGTGTCACCGATGACGGGGAATCCGTGCGCGTCAGTGGCCTCGAAGTCGGGGGCGGTGAACTCCGAACCCCCGGTCAGGGGCGCACCATCCGCCAGTCGCCGGCCGATCGCCTCCTCCTTGGCCATCTGGTCCATCCCGCCCCAGGTCGTGAGATCCATCTGGATGCGCCGGACGACCGCAGCGGTGCCACCCCGCAGCCAGTCGGGTGTGGCGTCCGGGGGCAACCACACCACCGTGTCGAAATCGGCGGTGCCGGCCTCCGGATTGATGGTCCCGTCGACCTGGCCCATCAGGTTGCGTCCGGTCATGCCGGCGGGCGCGGTGTTCGCAGGACGGTGGAAACCCGCCTGCGACCAGCGCGCGGCGGCGAAGGGACGGGCGTCGGTCAGCAGCACCCGCACCGCGTGCGACACCGTCACGGGGTCCTCGGCGGCGACGTGCAGCAACAGATCGCCGCCGCTCCACCGCTGCTGAAGCCGGTCGATGGAGAAGTCCGGCAGTCCCCTGCGCAACCAGGCCGGCGCCTGGTCGGCAGATCCCGCCGCTCGCAACAACCCCATGCCGAATCCAACGGTGATGGTCAGCCGGGCCGGGACCTGGGCCAGTTCCGGTTGCGGGTCGGCCAGGGCGGGGCGCCCCTGTGTCAGCCGGATGATGTCATCGGTGAGCAGTTTCATGAGGCGGATGAGGGCCGCCCGGTCGACGTCGCCGCCGACGTCGAGGGCGACGAAGGTCGCATGGGCCTGCAGCGGTGTGGCGACGCCCGCCTGATGGGGCCCGTGGCAGTCCTCGACGGCTGACCCCAGGTGTGTTGTACCGGTGTCCGCAGGGGGTGGTGACGCCACCGCGTACCCCGTCGCAGCGCCCACCGCCAAGCCGCCCGCGCCGAGCGCCAGGCCGCCGAGCAGCCCCCGACGGCTCAACCCGCGGGGCTGCTCGGCGCCGGTGCTCATCTGCTGGTCAGCTTCCGGAAGGGGAGGCTTCCATCGAGCCCTCTTCCATCGGCACGTAAGGTTCGGCGCCGCCCTCGAACGGCTTCGCGACGCTGATCCAGGTCACCGAGCCGCCGCTGTCGCAGACCGCGGTGATCTCAACCTCGTCGCCGGCCTTGATCGGTGCTGGCAGATCCATCAGCATCAGGTGGTCGGCGCCAGGCTTCAACTCGGCCGAACTGCCGGCCGGCACGACCAGTCCGCCCTCCTTGGGCCGCATGACCATCGCGCCATCCTGGTCCACGACTTCGTGGACCTCCATCTTCCCCGCGGAGGGGCTGGAGGCGGACGTGATCGTGATTTCCGCGTCGGTCGCGTTCTCGATGACGCCGAACGCCGCGGTCATGTCCTCGTCCTGCGCCTTCACCCAGGGGTCGGTCACGGTCAGCGCGCACTCGGTGGCCGGGCTCGCGGTGCCGCCGGCGGTGTCGTCCGACGAGCAGGCGGTCAGCCCGCCGAGCGCCAGCAGAGAAACACCGAGGACGGCTATGGACCGCTTGTGAGTGGGCATTGGGATCCTCCCTTATCCGCAGCTTTACCCCCATGGGGTACCACTGAGAGACTATGCCGGGGTGTTCCAGCGGCCCCGCTCAGGCAGGCCTAACTCGACCGTTGGGGTCGCGAGTCGGGAACCCAGGAAGCCGCATCCCGCATGGTCGGCGGCTCACCCCGTCGTTCACGTGCAGCACCCCGAACGTGAACGCGGCCGCTGAGACCTCTCGCGGGCAACCACCGTCACTTCAGCCTACGTCGAGTGGGCTGCGCGAACGTCGCTCGGAGGATTCGGTGACTGTCCGTCGCCGCCGGACGAGTCGCCTCCGGCCCGGCACCCGGCTACCAGCCGACGAACGCCTCGGTGAGCACCCGCCCGCGGTTGTCCCGGGGCGGCTCGGCACCGAGCACGCGCAGGACGGTGGGGGCGACATCGACGTTCTCCGCCTGCCCCGGGTTCGCAGCGGTGTCATCGAAGCGTTGGCCCGGCTGTCCGATGATCGTGCCGTTGTTCGCCAGGCCGCTCCAGCCGCCGGTGAATGCGAAGAAGGTGTCGGTGGTGTACGGGCTTCCGTGGCCCCCGGTGGTGGGGTTCACCGGGTCGTTGAACGCGCCGTTGGGCAACTGGGTGACGACCAGATCGCCGGTGCGCTCCCCGTTGAGGTGCCAGTCGGGGTGGACCGCATCCAGGGTGTAGGTGTCTCCGCCGTCGAGCGGGTTCGGCTCGCGGTAGAGCGCCTCGTCGATGCCGGACGTCGTTCCACCGGACAGGGCGGCTGCCCGCATCTGCTGGAGCAGCGCGAAGCGGTCCGGTGCCGTGCGGTCGGTCAGGTACACCAGATCGGTGCCACCGTTCTGCACGACGAGGAAGCGCTCCTTCGGGATGCCGGCGGCCACGAACAGCTCGGTCAGTGACGTCTTCCGGGGCGTGGTGGCCATGGAGTGGTCGGAGAGGATCAGCATGACGGTCCGGGACCACAGCCCCAGCTTCTTCTGCTGCCGCACGAAGCGCTTCAGTTGGCCATCCGCCTCCGCGATCGCCTTGCGGTAGCGCTTGCCGGTGCCGTACGAGTGGCCGCTGGAGTCGATCGTCGGCAGGTTGACGAACGTTAGGTTGGGGCGCTTGCGCTTGCCGCTCTCGGTCTTCACGCCCTTGCGCACCGTCGCGAGCACTGCATCCATGGTGTCCTCGTCGGTGGCGTACCCGAATGAGGTGGTGGGGACCTTGCGGCAGTAGTCGGGCTTGGAGGTGGTGCACGGGGTCCACAAGTAGTCCGCGGCGTACTTCTTCTTCGAGCGCTTCGCGGAGAACAGCGTGGCCAGTTTGGGCTTGCCGAAGATCCCCGCGGACGTGATGCGGTCGCGCACACCGGAGAGCGCGGTCGACTGGAAGAAGGTCTGCGCCGTGACGCACGCGGGAGCCAGGCCGGTCTTGGTCGGACCGCTGCCGGTGGTGACCAGCGGGCAGCCGCTGGCCTTGGACGCGCCGTTGCCGTACATCGCGAAGTCGTTGGCCGGGATGCCCGAGGTGTCGCCGTAGGCGCCGGTGATCATCGCAGTGTGGTTGGGGTTGGTCTCCGCGACCATGATCGACCGGGACTCCTGGTAGTACGTGCCACGCTTGTCGATCAGGCTCTTGGCGAAGGGCAGGCGCCCGCTGTCGTACTGATCGCCGTCGAGGCCGTCAAGCACGAAGATGTAGACCAGCGGCGTGGCCTTGCTCTTCACAGCGGCCCGGGCGGACAGGCCGCTGGCGGGGCTGGTCGCCATCACGGGAGCGGCCGTCGAGGCGACCATGACGCCAGCGGCGAGGATCGGAAGGGTGCGTAATCTCACCCACCGACGGTAACAAGGTTCGAGTCGCTTCCGGCGGGAAGTGGCCAGACGTGGGAGACGCGCGCCCAGGCCCGCCGGCTGCCGGTCAGTGCCGGCACAAGCAGAAGGGGTGGCCCGCAGGATCGGCGTAGACGCGGAACCCCTCCTCGTCGACTGCCTTCAGGAGCCGGGCACCCAGCCGTAACACCTCGGCTTCGGCGGGGTCGATGTCGGCGACCCACAGATCGACGTGGATCTGTTGGGGGTTACCGTCGGGCCAATCGGGCGGGATGTGACCCGGTGCGAGTTGCACGGCCATCCGGGTCTGTCCGTCGACCCGGATGCTGTGCCAGTCGTCCGTCGGGTCGACGGTGCCGCCGAGCACGGCCGCCCAGAATGCACTCTCGGTGGCAATGTCCGCTGCGTCGAACACGATGACGGTGTGCTGGATCTCCACTGGCGAGTCCTCAATTCTTCTGGGCGAGCCACGGCTTGACCTGGAAGCCGCCGTAGATCGCCGATCCGAACCACATGAGCAGAGCCAGGAAACCCATGATCGAACTGACGAATTCGGTCTCGATGAGCACAACCACCAGGACGGTCAGCGCTCCCCACGCGAGCGCTCCGAGTGCCCAGCGGCGCTGCCTGTACATGAACGCGCTGACCAGCGGCATGACCCAGCCCGCCAGACCGACCGTCGCCAGCGGGATGCCCACCCACAGGGCCGCGCCCAGCAGGATCCGCCAGCCCGGCTGGGGCTGCGGACCGGCATGCCACACCCAGGCGGGGCGGGCCACACGGTCGGCATCGCATACCAGCGACGGCCCGGCCTCGGTGATGGCCAGGGAGTGTTCCAGCAGTGCGTGGTGGCAGAAACGGCACGGTCCGGTACGGAGGTCCCGCAGCATGGTGGCGATCCACGCCGCGCTCCCGGGGGGCATGGGCACGTCCGCCGGGTACGCGTAGCCGGCACCGTAGACAGCGGCCTGCTCATCGGGTGTGAGTGCACCCATCTGGGTGACCACCTCGCTCACCAACTGGTCACCAGGGTCCCCGTTCACAGCCACGATCTGGTCCCTTCCGGACTGCAGATGACAACCACCCGAGTCAGGCTACGCCCGCGAGCGTCGCGTTGTTGCGCAAGCGACCACGGGGGCTGAACCGCGCCGGTTGCGCGGGGGCACCCTGCGGTGGGCATCAGACAGTGAGCTCCCCAAGCCCGGCCCATCACCGCTCCGGCAGGTGTATACCTGAGATATGGGTGGGTTTTCTGAACTCCCCGCCATCCGCAAGGACCCAGCGGATCTCTCCGTCGCACCGAATCTCGCCGATTACGACAAAACCCGAGCCGGGTTCACGTGGGCGGCGGCGGAGGAGTGGCTCGACGGACTGCCGGATGGCGGATTCAACATCGCGTATGAGGCCGTGGACCGGCATGTCGCTGCTGGCCGGGGGGCGCATGTCGCGCTGCGCTGCCTCGACACCGCGGGCACCGTCACCGACGTGACGTATGAGCAGTTGCAGGCGCAGACCAACCGGTTCGCGAATGCGCTGCGGTCGTTGGGCGTGGAACCCGGGCAGCGGGTGTTCAGTCTGGTCGGCAGGGTGCCGGCCCTCTACACGGCGGTGATCGGCACGTGGAAGGCGCGCAGCGTCTTCGCGCCGCTGTTCAGCGCTTTCGGCCCGGAGCCGGTGAAGCAGCGGGTGGTCATCGGGGGCGGCGTGGCGATGGTGACCACTACGGCGCTCTACCGCAAGAAGATCGCGCCGGTGCGAGACGAGATGCCGACGCTGCGACACATCATCGTGCTCGACGACGGCGATGCTGCCGACATCCCCGGGGCGGTCCGGTTCGCCGATCTCATGGCCGGGCGGTCCGAGCAGTTCCCGATCGAGCCCACCGGCCGTGAGGAGATGGCACTGCTGCACTTCACCAGTGGCACCACCGGCACGCCCAAGGCCGCCGTGCACGTGCACTCCGCGGTGATCGGCCACTACGCGACGGGGCACTTCGCGCTCGACCTGCAGTCCGAGGACATCTACTGGTGCACCGCCGACCCGGGGTGGGTGACCGGCACGAGCTACGGGATCATCTCCCCCCTCACCCACGGCCTGACGATGATCGTCGACGAGGGTGAGTTCGACGCGCGCCGCTGGTACGCCACGTTGAGTCAGCAGCACGTGAGCGTCTGGTACACCGCCCCCACCGCGATCCGCATGCTGATGCGCGCGGGGCCTGACGTGGCCGGGGAGTACGACTTGTCGTCGGTGCGGTTCGTGGCCAGCGTGGGTGAGCCGTTGAACCCGGAGGCGGTGGTCTGGGGCCGTGAGGTGCTGGGCATGACGATCCACGACAACTGGTGGCAGACCGAGACGGGCGGCATCATGATCGCCAACTACGCCAGTTGCGACGTGTATCCCGGTTCCATGGGCAGGCCGATGCCCGGCATCACGGCGGGGATCCTGCAGCGCGGTGGGGAGGGGCGCGCGGCCCCCGGACCGGATGGCCATGCGGTCGAACTCGCAGCGGGCGAGGTCGGCGAACTCGCGTTGCGGACCGGCTGGCCGTCGATGTTCCGCGGTTACCTCGACGAGGAGCACCGGTACCACAAGTGCTTCCTCGACGGCTGGTACCTCACCGGCGACCTCGCCCAGCGCGACGACAACGGGTACTTCTGGTTCGTGGGGCGGGCCGACGACGTCATCAAGACCGCCGGCCACCTGATCGGACCGTTCGAGGTGGAGAGCGTGCTGATGGAGCATCCGGCGGTGGCGGAAGCGGGCGTCATCGGCGTCCCGGACCCGATGATGGGGGAGCGCATCAAGGCTTTCGTCGCGCTGAAACCGGGGACCACCCAGGACCCCGCCGTGATCCGCCGGGAACTCACCGCCCACGCCCGTCGCCGGCTCGGACCCGCGGTGGCGCCGCGCGAAATCGCGTTCGCCGACACGCTGCCCCACACGCGCAGCGGCAAGATCATGCGCCGGCTGCTGCGGGCGCGCGAATTGGGCCTGCCGGAAGGCGACCTGTCCACGCTGGAGGGAGGGGGGCGATGAGCGACATCGACCGGGCGCTGCTGAGGGACATGCTGCGGGTGCGCCGCTTCGAGGAGCGGTGCGTCGAGTTGTACAGCGCCACGAAGATCCGCGGCTTCCTGCATGTGTACATCGGGGAGGAGGCCGTAGCTACCGGCGTGATGTCGGCCCTCACCGCCGAAGACGCGGTGGTCGCCACGTACCGCGAGCACGGTCACGCCCTGCTGCGCGGAATGAGTGCACGACTGGTGATGGCCGAGATGTACGGCAAGGTCACCGGGTGCAGCCGCGGTCGCGGGGGTTCCATGCACTTGTTCGACAAGGACCTGCGGTTCTACGGCGGGAATGCCATCGTTGGCGGCGGACTGCCGACGGCGGTGGGCCTGGCCCTGGCCGATCACCTGCGCAAGCGCGACACCGTGACCGTGTGCTTCTTCGGGGAGGGGGCGATGGCCGAGGGCGAGTTCCACGAGTCCATGAACCTCGCCGAGTTGTGGCACCTGCCCGTGCTGTTCGTGTGTGAGAACAACCTCTACGCGATGGGCACCGCGCTGAAGCGCTCGGAATCCGAGATCAACCTGCCCATGAAGGCGGCGTCCTACGAGATGCCTGCATGGAGCGTCGACGGCATGGATGTGCGCGCGGTGGCCGAGACCGCCCGGCGAGCCGTGGACTCGATCCGGGCCGGGGGCGGCCCGCACTTCCTGGAGGCGCGGACCTACCGCTTCCGCGCACATTCGATGTTCGACCCGGAGCGCTACCGGGACAAAGCCGAGGTGAAGTTGTGGCGCGAGCGCGATCCGGTCGACCTGTTCACCGCCGTCCTGCGCGACGAGGGCGTGCTGGACGACGCGACGCTGCAGGTGATGGAGGCCGAGATCGCCGCGGAGATCGAGGACGCCGTGCAGTTCGCCGAACAGTCGCCCGACGAGGAGATCGGCGACCTGCTGCGCTTCGTCTACAGCCCCACCAGCACCGCTGCGGGGAGGCCGTCATGAGCACCATCACCTACCGCGAGGCCGTGCGCGAGGGCATCCGGAGCGCGCTGCGCGACGACGACCGGGTGTTCATCATGGGTGAGGACATCGGCGAGTACGGCGGCTGTTACGCCGTCACCATGGGCCTGCTCGAGGAGTTCGGCCCCGATCGCGTCCGGGACACGCCGCTGTCCGAGTCGGCCTTCGTCGGTGCCGGCATCGGGGCGGCGCTCGGCGGGATGCGGCCCATCGTCGAGATCATGACCGTCAACTTCAGCCTGCTCGCCCTCGACCAGATCGTGAACACGGCTGCGGCTCTGCTGCACATGTCCGGCGGGCAGTTCAACGTCCCGCTGGTCATTCGTATGACGACCGGCGCCGGCCGGCAGCTGGCCGCCCAGCACTCGCACTCCTTCGACGGCTGGTACGCGCACATCCCGGGCATCCGGGTGGTTGCCCCGGCGACAGTGACCGACGCGCGCTGGATGATGCCGGCGGCACTTGCCGATCCCGACCCGGTGCTCATCTTCGAGCACGGCGGGCTCTACAACGCCTCCGGCGAGTTGCCCGACGATTCGGGCCCGGTCGACTTGGACCGCGCCGCTGTCCGGCGCACCGGCACTGACCTCAGCCTGATCACCTACGGCGGGACGTTGTCGACGACCTTGGCCGCGGCCGAGGTGCTGGCGGAGGACGGCGTGCAGGCCGAGGTCATCGATCTGCGCACCCTGCGGCCGTTGGACGACGAGACGTTCCTGGACTCGGTGAGCCGCACCCACCGCGCCGTCGTCGTCGACGAGGGGTGGCGCAGCGGCAGTATCTCCGCCGAGGTGTCCGCGCGCATCATGGAGCAGGTCTTCTACGAACTCGACGCGCCTGTCGGCAGGGTGGCCAGCGAGGAGGTGCCCATCCCCTACGCCCGGCACCTGGAGCAGGCTGCGATCCCCGGTGTCGAGGACATCTGCACCGCGGCGCGGGCGGCGATGCGCGGGGAGGCCTGATCGCGATGGGCGAGTTCACGATGCCGTCACTCGGCGCGGACATGGACGAGGGCACATTGCTGGAGTGGCTGGTGAAGCCCGGCGACGCGGTGCACAAGGGTGACGTCATCGCGGTGGTCGACACCGCCAAGTCGGCGATCGACGTGGAGGTCTTCGAGGACGGCGTGGTGGCGCAGTTGCTGGTCGAGCCGGGAACTGTGGTGCCGGTGGGCACACCGATGGCACGTATCGAGTCGGCGGGGGGGACCGCGCCGGTCGTTCCGCCGGTCGTTGCGGATGTGCCTGCCGAACCCGTCACCGCACTCGCCCCACCCATCCGGCATCTGCTGCACCAGTACGGCCTGGATCCCGCGGACGTTCATGGCACGGGCAAGAACGGGCAGATCACGCGCAAGGACGTGCTGGCCGCGGCCGGGGAGTCGTCTGCGGGCGGACCGGCGCCGATCGTGCCCGAGACGCCGCTGCCCGCCACCCCGGCTCCCGCCCCCTCGAGCCGCCCCCGGGTCACCCCACGGGCCCGTCGCCTGGCACGGCAGCGCGGGATCGACGTGGCGGCACTTACCGCGACGAACGACATCGTGACCGGCGCGGCGGTCGAGTCCGCGCCGAAACGCGCACCGGTCGACCGGACGGCCGCCATGCGAGCGGCCACGGCGGAACTCATGGCCAGGGCAGCGCGGGAGATCCCGCACTACTACGTGGTCAGCACCATCGACATGACCGGTGCCCTGGACTGGCTGCGCGAGCGCAACGCCGCCGTGAAGCCCCGCGACCGGGTGTTGCCGGCGGTCCTGTTCCTGCGCGCTGCGGTGGTGTCCGCGACGAAGGTGCCTGACCTCAACGGGCACTGGGACGACCACTTCCACCCGGCGCCAGGGGTGGACCTCGGAGTGGCCGTGGCGACGCGGTCCGGAGGTCTGGTGACCCCGCGGATCGTCGGGGCTCAGGACCTGGACCTCACTGCCCTGATGGGGCAGTTGTCCGACCTCGTGAAGCGGGCCAAAGCGGGGCGCTTGAAGGCCTCGGAACTGCAGCCCGGCAGCATCACCGTGAGCAGCCTCGCCGACGGGGGACCGGACGCGCTGTACGGCGTCATCTACCCGCCGCAGGTGGCGCTGCTCGGCATCGGCAGCGTGGCGCCGCGTCCCTGGGTCGTCGATGGTGAGGCAGTTGTGCGCAGTACGGCCACCGTCACCCTGGCCGCCGACCACCGCGCCACCGACGGCCGCACCGGTGCCCGCTTCCTCGACGAATTCGCACACGCCGTGACCCACCCGGAGGAGTTATGAACGAGACCGCAGCACGTGACGTGGTGATCGCCGCGCTCACCGACGTCGCCCCCGAGATCGACACCGACACGCTGGACCCGGACATGAGTCTGCGCAACGGTGCCGACCTCGACTCCATGGATTTCCTGGCGTACGTGTCGGGCGTGTCCGAGGCGATCGACGCGGACATCCCGGAGGACGACTACCCGAAGCTGGACACGGTCAACGCCGCTGTCGCTTATGTAGCGTCGCGCTGATCCGTGGCCACGACAAAGGCCACCGCGTAGTCGCCGTCGTGCGACAGGGACAGATGCCAACGCGTGAGATCCCCCGCGGCGGTTTGCGCGGCACCGGACAGTGACAGCACCGGCGCTCCGCTGGCGGCACGCGTGACCTCGATGTCGGTCAGTGGCACCTCGCCGATCCCGACCCCGAGGGCCTTGAGCACGGCCTCCTTGGCGGCCCAGCGCCCGGCCAACCGCTGCGCCTGCCCGGCGCACAACTCGATCTCCGCAGGGGTGAAGCAGCGATGCAGGAAAGCCTCCCCGCGATCGTGGAACCGGGAGACGCGGACGAGGTCCGTCCCGACGGCCAGCATCAGCCCGACACGGCCGCCAGCGCGCGCTCGAGGCGTGCGCGCAACTCGTCGGCCAGTGGTGCCAGTTCGGGTTCCCCGGTGGCCTCGACGAGCACCTGCGGGTCTACGGTCTCGACAGTGACGCCGTCGTCACCGCCGCGCACGACCACGTTGCACGGGACCAAGGTCGCGATGACCGGATTGATGCCCATGGCGGTGTGCGCGAAGGTCGGGTTACACGCGCCCAGGATCATCAGCGGCGGGTAGTCCTCGTTCAGTTTGGCCTTCATGGTCGCTTGCATGTCGATCTCGGTGAGCACGCCGAAGCCTTCGGCGGCCAGCGCGGCTTTGGTGGCGCTCAGGGCTTCGTCGAACGGGAGGTCGACGGTGACGTGCGGTCCAGAAGTCATGGCTTCACGGTACCCGCCCGGTGGGATACGTTCGGCGCGTGTGGCGTGCCGGTGTGATCGCGGTGCTGCTCGCCGCCTGCGCCGGCCCAACCGCCGATCCGTTGTCGGTCAGCCTGTACCAGACCCGCAGCGACACTCCTCTGGACAAGGTCGAGATCCAGGTCACGAACACCGGGCCGGAGAAGATCACCGTGCAACGGGCGGAACTCCGGTCGCCGCGGCTGTCGGGCAGCGCTGCGTGGGAGGAGGGCGTCGAGGTCGCTCCCGGGGCAGCGGTCGATCTGAAGGTCGCGCTGCCGGCGCCGCGCTGCGACGTCGATGCGGGTGCCACTGATGACGTCGTGCTCACTGTGGACGGCCGTACGGTCACCCTCGCCGCGCCGGACCGGCTCGGTCAGGTGGGTGCCTACGTGCGCCAGCGCTGCTTCGAGCAGGCCGTGGCGCAGGCGGCTGTGATCCGGGTGGACGCGGTGACGCGCCGGGGGATCAGCGTGGTCGTTGATGCCGGTGACGCGCGGGTCGGAGCCTTGGGCACCACGATTCTGTTCGCGCCCGTGGATCGCCTGGCTCTTGCCTCCCGACCGGGGGACGCCGGAGTCCGCGAGGTGGCGCTGGCCCCGAACCGGTGCGACGCTCATGCCCTCGGGGAGGACAAGCAGGGAACGTACTTTGGGGTGGAAGTGACCCTTGCCGACGGCCGGTCGGGGACGTTCACATTCGGGGTCGACACGGTGCAGCGTGCCCAGTTGTACCGGTTGTACGCGCGGGACTGCGGACTCTCGTGATCGAGGTGGAGTTCGGCCAGCCCCGCGACGTGTCCGCGATGCTCGGGGTGCTGCACCGCGGGGGCGGGGATCCGGCCTTTCAGCGACTGCGCGACGAGGTCTGGATCGCGGGGCTGGGGGCCGAGGGTCCGGTGACGTGGCGGCTGGCGCCGGTGCCAGGCGGGGTTGTGGTGCGGGCCGCGGGACCCGGCGCGCGATGGGCGGCCGACCATGTGGACCACCTGCTCGGCAGACATGACGACGCATCCGGCTTCGAGCCGGTGCATCCGCTGCTGGTGCGGCAATGGCGCCGGTACCGGGCCACACTGCGCGTTCCGCGCAGTCTGCTCACGTGGCAGACCATGCTGGCCGCGGTGCTCGAACAGCGAGTGACGGGGGTGGAAGCGCGGGGGGCGTGGCGGGCCCTGGTCACCGAGCACGGGACTCCCGCTCCGGGGCCGGCGCCCGAGGGTCTGCGGGTCCCCCCGGGGCCGGAAGCCGTTCTCCGTGTGCCGTCGTGGGACTGGCGGCGGTACGGCGTGGACCGGCAGCGGGTGGCCGCGGTGCGGGAGGTGGCGCGGTCGGCGCATCTGCTGGCCCGGGCCGAGACGCTGCCTCCCGCGCAGGGACGCGACCTGCTCACGGCCATCCCCGGGGTCGGTGCCTGGACGGCCGCCGAGGTCAGCGCGCGGGCGTTCGGGGATGCCGATGCGGTGAGTGTGGGGGACTACCACCTCGGCCGCAATGTGACCTATGCGCTGACCGGGCGCACCGACGGCAGCGATGCCGACATGCTGGACCTGCTGGCGCCCTACGTCGGGCACCGGCAGCGCGCCGTGCGCTTGATCGAACTCGCCGGGGTGCTCGTGCCGCGTCGGGGCCCGCGCATGAGGATGCCGGGACCCACTCGCGGTCGCTAGCCTGGGCCGGTGCGCACACATCCGTCCCCCAGTGGCCCCGAGCGCGACCTGCTCGACGACTTCCTCGACTTCCACCGGGAGACCTTGCTCGAGAAGTGCATGGACCTGTCGCCGGAACAACTCGGCCTGCGATCGGCCGCACCGTCGCAGTTGTCGCTGCACGGACTCGTGCGCCACCTGGCCCGGATCGAGCGCTGGTGGTTCCGGATCTGCATGTGCGACATGTCCCTGCCGGGACTGTTCGTCTCGCGGGAGCACCCGGATGGGGACTTCGAGGAGATCGACCCAGCGCGGTGGGCCGACGATCTGCAGGTCTATCGCGGTGAGGTGGCCGCGGCGCGCGACGCGGTTCTGACCTTGTCGCTGGACGACGAGGCCGCCCGGGGGCCACACGGCACAGTCACCCTCCGGTGGATCTACCTGCACATGATCGCCGAGTACGCCCGGCACAACGGGCACGCAGATCTGCTGCGCGAACGCATCGATGGTCGCACCGGTTTGTGACGGGGCGCCAAGTGCCGGGCTCCACGCGCCGGGCTCCACGCGCCGGGCTCCAGCGCAAGGCGGGAGTGATGCGGATGGGTGGGAGTGGTTCTGCGCGGTTGGATCGCTCCCGGGTGTCCGGTTCGCTCCCGGGTAGCGGTTTCTCTCCCCGGTGGGGGGCGTTGCTGGCGGCGCCGGGCTCCAGCGCAAGGCGGGAGTGATGCGGATGGGTGGGAGTGGTTCTGCGCGGTTGGATCGCTCCCGGGTGTCCGGATGGCTCCCGGGTAGCGGTGGCGGTGGCGAGGGCGCGGCGGTGCGGCACCCATGTGACGCGGGTCACCGGATCCCGCTCTCCCCGGCGGGAAGCAATTGCCAGCCGGTGCGGTTGACGCTGAGGTTGAACCAGCGTCAGGAGCCCCATGTCAGAGGAAGTGTCCGAGAAAACAGTCACACCGGTGTCGGACCCCAACCGATTCAAGGCGCTGTTCGTCATCGCCATCGCGCAACTGATGATCGTGCTCGACGCCTCGATCGTGAACCTCGCCATCCCCAGCGCCCAGGCTGATCTGGGCATCGCACCGCAGGACATCCAGTGGGTGGTCACCGCGTACACGCTGGCCTTCGGCGGCTTCTTGCTGCTCGGCGGGCGTATCGCGGACTTCACCGGACGAAAGCGCACCTTCACCATCGGCCTGCTCGGTTTCGCCTTGGCCAGCCTGCTCGGCGGACTGGCGACGAACTCGGGGCAGTTGTTCGCCGCGCGCGGGTTGCAGGGAGCGTTCGCCGCGCTGCTGGCGCCGTCGGCCCTGGCCTTGATCACGGTGACGTTCCACGACCCGAAGGAGCGCGCGAAGGCCTTCGGGGTGTTCGGTGCCATCTCCGGCGGTGGGGCGGCGATCGGCCTACTGCTCGGCGGGGTGCTCACCGAGTACCTGTCCTGGCGCTGGTGCCTGGTGGTCAACACACCCATCGCGATCATCGCCGCGCTGCTCGCGGTGCGGTTCGTGCGCGAGTCGAAGGCGCACGGCGACACTTCCTACGACATCCCCGGCGCGATCACGGTGACCGGTGGCCTGCTGGCCTTGGTCTACGCGTTCACGCAGGCGGCACCCGCGGGCTACGAGGACTCCGCGCACTGGACCGACCCGACGACGCTGGCGTGGTTCGGCCTGGCGGTGGTCCTGCTGACAGCGTTCTTCGTCATCGAGAGCCGGTCGTCGCACCCGCTGCTGCCGCTACGGGTCATCCGCGACTCCAACCGGGCCGGCGCGTACATCTCCACGCTCATGGTCGGCGCCGGGATGTTCGCCATGTTCTTGTTCCTCGGGATCTTCCTGCAGACGATCCTCGGGTACTCCCCGGTGCGCGCCGGACTGGCCTTCCTGCCGTTCAGCGTGGGGATCATCCTCGGTGCCGGGGTGGCGTCGAACCTGCTGCCCAGGTCGGGCCGCGGCCGATGATGCTCCCCGGCCTGATCGCCGGGGCGGCCGGGATGCTGTGGCTGGCGCAGTTGCAGCCCGACTCGGCCTACCTCACCCACGTGCTGCCGGCCATGGTCGTGATGAGCCTGGGCATGTCCTTCGTGTTCATCCCGACCGCCACCGTGGCGCTGCACGCGGTCGACCACCACGATGCCGGAGTGGCGAGCGCGATGATCAACACCAGCCAGCAAGTAGGCGGGTCGTTGGGGACCGCGCTGATGAACACCGTCGCGGTGACCGCCACCTCGGCCTACCTGGCCGCCAACGCCGCGCAGGGTCAGATGGCCATGCCAGCGGCGCTGACCGAGGGCTTCACCCAGGGGTTCTACGTCGGCGCGGCCCTGCTGCTCACCGCTGCCGTGGTGGTCTTCTTCATGATCCGAGTCGGGGCTGATGCCGCCGCGGAGGAGGACGAGGCGCCGGTCCACGTCGGCTGAGCGGACGCGGCAGACTGGCGCACATGAGCGCGCCCGGCTGGTACCCCGACCCGGCCGGACCCGGCACCCGCTACTGGGACGGACAGGCATGGACGGACCGGCTCGCGGCGGAGAAGCCACCCGGCGAGGGCCTACCGGGTTGGGCGCTGGCCGGCTGGTTCATGCTCATGGCGCTGGCCGCGTTCGCGGGGTTCTGGTACGTGCTGCTGATGACCGCCTTCGGGTGTGACTCCGGCTGGGATGGCTGCGTTGGCGTGGGGGAGACCGTGTGGGTGGTCTACACGGGCATCTGCGCGGTCGGGCTGCTCGGCCTGCTCGTCTGGTCGCTGGCCAGCAAGTCGGCCAGCGTGCGGATCGTGGCGTTCCTGCTCATGCCCGTGGTGGTGGTGGTCGCGCTGGTGGCCTCGACCGTCGGGTACTTCATGCTGGCCAACTGGCTGGCTTGAACCGCGTCGCGCCAGAATCAAGACGTGCCCGACTCCCCGTGGTGGCAGTCCACCACCATCTACCAGGTCTACCCGCGCTCTTACATGGACTCGAACGGCGACGGGATCGGCGACCTGCCGGGCATCATCGGCAAACTCGACTACCTGCAGGACCTCGGGGTCGGGACCGTGTGGGTGTCCCCGTTCTTCGCCAGCCCGCAACTCGACGTGGGGTACGACGTCACCGACTACGAGGCGGTGGCCGAGGAGTACGGCACGCTGGAGGACGCGCAGCGGCTCATCGACGAGTGCCACGCGCGCGGCATGCGGGTGATGTTCGACCTCGTGCTCAACCACACGTCCGACCAGCACCCGTGGTTCCAGCGCTCCCGCGCCTCGCGCACCAATCCGAAAGGCCGACTGGTACATCTGGGCCGACGGCCGCGGCAAACACGGACGGCGCCCGCCGAACAACTGGCGCTCGGCGATGGAGTTCACCTCCGCCTGGCAGTATTCGCCCATCCGCCGGCAGTGGTACTTGTGCTCGTTCCTGCCGTTCCAGCCCGACCTCAACTGGCGCCACCCCGAGGTCAAACAGGCCATGTTCGACACCGTGCGCTTCTGGCTGGACAAGGGGGTGGATGGCTTCCGCCTGGACATCTTCGGGCAGATCATGAAGGACCCCGGACTGCGCAACAATCCGGTGCGTCCGCGCATGTACAACGGCTTCCCGCGGCTCACCGAGCGGGTCCACACGGAGAACACCGCCGACAACGTGCGACTGGCCAAGGAACTGCGGGCGGTGTGCGCGCAGTACCCGGGCGACCGGGTACTGCTCGGCGAGGTCTTCGGCCCGCCCGCGGTGCTGAAGTCCTTCCTCGGTGACGACGACGGCCTGCAACTGGTGTTCCTCTTCGACTTCCTCACCTACCAATACGACGCCGCGTGGTTCCGCCGCACGATCGAGGAGTTCGAGCGGAACTTCGCCGAACCGCAGCAGCCGACGTACGTCCTGGAGAACCATGACCGGTCGCGCACCATCGACCGGGTCGGCGGGGATCCGGCGAAGGCACGCGTGCTGGCCGTCATCCTGCTCACGGTGCGTGGGGTGCCGACGATCTACATGGGCCAGGAGATCGGGATGAGCAACACCGCGCTGCGGTTCAAGGACGCCCTCGACCCGATCGCGTCCAGCGTGTTCCGGCGTGTCCCGCAGTTCGTGGTCGACCGGATGTCCGAGCGGCTGAACAGTGACGAGATGCGCACGCCCATGCAGTGGGACGCCAGTGCCAACGCCGGTTTCAGTCACGTCGGTGCGCAACCGTGGTTGCCGGTCAATCCGGACTACCCACGGGTCAATGTGGCGACTCAGCAGGCGCAGCCGGACTCGATGCTGCACCTGTACCGGCGACTGCTGCACCTGCGCCGGGAGAACGCGGCCCTGCGTGAGGGATCGCTGGCGATGCTGGAAGCCCTGCCGCCGGACGTGCTCGGATACCGGCGCAACGAGGTGCTGGTGCTGGCCAACCTCGGTCAACAGCCGGCCGCCGTGCGGTATGCCGGCGAGGTGCTCGCGCAGACCGGCCAGGTGGCGGTGGGACCGGGGCGGACCACGCTGTTCCCGGACAGCGCGGTGGTGCTGCGCACGGTGGTCCCGCGGATGTCCTGAGCCGCGCCGGCGGACCGGGGAGGGGTTCCACCGTGCAGGATTGCTCCCGCCCTGCCCGCGGTCCGGGTCGAAGCGCTGCGCAGAGCCCGCCCGCCGACCTAGGGTGGCGGTGTGGACCGACTGAGCATTCTCGATGACCTCTTCGTCGTCCTCGAACGCGACAACTTGCCCATGCACATCGGTTCGCTGCTGGTCTTCGACGGCCCGCCACCGGCGTACGAGGACCTGTTGGCCCACGTCGCCGCGCGCCTGGACCGACTGCCCCGCTACCGCCAGGTGATCCGGGAGGTGCCGCTCAACCTCGGCATCCCGACATGGCAGGACGACGTCCACTTCAACCTCGAGTACCACGTGCGCCACACGGCCCTCCCGCACCCGGGTGATCGGGAACAACTGCGGGCGCTGGCCAGCCGACAGCTATCCCACCGCCTCGACATGCACCGGCCGCTGTGGGAGATGTGGCTGATCGAGGGCCTGCAGGAGGGGCAGTTCGCCATCCTCAACAAGATCCACCACGCGATGGTGGACGGCCTGTCCGGCTCCGACATCATGGAGACGCTGCTCGACCCGTCCCCGGAGGTGACCGCACCGTCGCTGTCGCAGTGGCAGCCGAGCGCGCCGCCGTCCACCGCCAGCGTGCTGGCCGGTGCGGTCGTCGACACCGCCCGTGTCGGGCTGGGGCGGCTGGGACACCTGGCGGCCGATCTGTCGTCGCCGCGCGATGCCATGAACAAGGCCGCTGCCGCGGTGGTCGGCACCCTGCGCATCGGCGAGACCCTGGCACACACGGAGGACCACCTGCTCGGCCAGCCCGGCCCGCACCGGCGCTGGGCATGGGCCAACGGTGACCTGGGCGCGGTCAAGCAGATCAAGAACCGGCTCGGCGGCACCGTCAACGACGTGATTCTGACGGCCATCACCAACGGCTACCGGGAGTTCCTCCTCGGCCGCGAACCGGACCTGCCGGAAGCGGCTTTCGTGCGGACCATGGTCCCGGTATCGACCCGGCCCCAAGGCGCCCCGAAGGGTGGCAACGAGGTCGCGGTGATGTTCGCCGACATGCCGGTGGGGCTCGCTGATCCGATTGCCCGCTTCGGGGCCATCCGCGAGCAGATGCAGCACGCCAAGCGCAGCGGCACGGTCGAGGGGATCGACTCCCTGATCGAGAACGCCGTATTCCTGCCGCCGGCCCTCTACGCCGCGGGAGCACGGCTGGCAGCCCGGACCCCGCAGCCGGCAGTGTCGACGATCACGACGAATGTGCCTGGGCCGCAGCAGCAGCTCTTCATGCTGGGCAGGCCCATGCTGCAGATGCTTGGGTACGTGCCGCTGGGGATGAACCAGCTCGTCACAGTCGCGATCGTGTCCTACAACGGACAGATCTGTTGTGGCATCACCGCCGATTACGACCGCATGCCCGATGTGCAGGTGCTGGCCGGGGGTATTGAGAGCGGACTGGCGGAGCTGACCGACCTCGCGGGTTGACCCCTGGCCAGTGGCCGATGTGGGACGAACGGGGGATGCGCTCGCGCAAAGGCTGGGCCTACCTTCGCGGTTATGAACAGATGCGGGCGGACATTGACCGGGACGATGATGAGTGCGGCCCTGGCCGCCGGTTTGCTGCTGGGGGGTGCCTCCGTCAGCACCGCGGCTACGGAGACTGCCGTGACTGTGGACCGGCCGAGCCCGAAAGAGCGCCCCGGTCCGGGTGAGCGCCCCGACCCCCGCTGTGACCGTGCCGAGCAGGGACTGGCGCGTGCCAAGGCCGACGTGAAGACGGCGCGCCAGCGACTGAAGGCGGCCCCCAAGAAGAAGAAGCCGGCCAGGAGGGCAGCCGTGAAGTCCGCGAAGCAGACTCGTGCCTCGTGGAAGGCGCGCGTCAGCCAGTTCTGCTGACCCCCCGGGGGACCCACGCGCCCGGCTCAGTGCGGTACACCTGAATCGTGGTGGAGATGGATGTCCCGGGGCCGCGGACGCCCGAGCAGCGCCGCGCGGGTGACCCCATCCCCTTGGCCCGGCTGCTACCCAAGCCGGTGCATTTCGTCATGGCCGGTGGGGGTGCGCACGGGGCAGTGCAGTGGGGGGCGCTGCAAGCCCTCAGCCAGACGGACCTCGTCCCCGACGCTGTCATCGGGACTTCGGCGGGTGCATTGACCGGCGCCATCCTCGCCGAGGACCTCGCCTCCGGCGTCCATCGCCTGGCCTACGTCTGGGGCCAGATCAACATGTCCTTCCTCACCGGTGAGAAGTGGTTGGCGCGCGGGATCGCCCAGGTGCGCTCGCCCAGCCTGGTGGCCAGCGCCACCCAGGAAGCGACACTGAAGTCGATCCTGCACACGGATCGCATCGAGGACCTCGAGGTGCCGTTCGGAGCGGTCGCCACGGATCTCGCCACCGGCATGCCGGAAGTCTTCGACACCGGCCTGCTGATCCCTGCCCTGCTGGCCTCCTCGGCCATCCCGGGGGTGCTGCCACCAGTGCAGATCGGGGATGGTCACTACGTCGACGGTCTCGCCTCGGCCAACTTGCCCGCCATCCCGTCTTTGCAGCGCGGCGCGGGCAGCATGGTGGTGCTGGACACCGGCGCCAGAACTGCCGGGGAGGCCGGGATCACGCCGGGCAGGGTTCTGGGGCGGGTCGCGGCGATCATGGCGGCCAGTCAGCGCCGCCGGCAGTTGCGCGAGGCCGCAGCCAACGTTCCGGTGTTTTTGCTGCTCACGCCGAACGACCTCCGTGGCTCTTTGGAGTTCGCCGGGACCATGGGGGCCGGTGTGTCGGGTTATGCCATGGCGCGCAGCTACTTGGCCGATGTCGTACTGCAGCAGCGCCGCCGCTTGCGCCCAGGGCTGTATGCCCGCGCCGACGACCACGGCCTCAGCGCGGACCTGCTGGAGTCGCTGCGCGAGGTGCGGCGATGAAGGCGCCGGTCACCGTCGTGACCACCTTCGGCCTGGGACGGACCCCGGCCCAGGTGGGCATGCTGGAGGAACTCGCGCAACGCAGGGTGAGTCCGGACTTCGTCGTGGGCACTTCCCTGGGAGCGATCAATGCCGCCGCTCTTGCCGCCGGCCGCAGTCCCGATGAGATGCGCGACTTCTGGCTGTGGCTGCAGGAGGAGGTGTTCGCCAGCCCCATCCGGGCCATCGCCCGAGGAGTCACGGTGCGCCAGGCCCGGCGCCAGGAGGAACTCGTGCGCAACCGCATCGCCGAGATGCTGCCCCCGGACTTCGCCGACCTGCCGATCCCGCTGCGGGTGGTGGCCACGGAATTGACCACCGGCAACGAGGTGGTGCTGGACAGCGGTGACCTGCCCACAGCGGTGATGGCCTCATGCGCGTTACCGGGCCTTTTCCCGCCGGTGGAGATCGGCGGGGGGCACTTCATCGACGGCGGGCTGGTGGCGGGTATGCCGCTGCGGGCGGTCCCGGACAGCGCCGGCACCATCGTCGTCCTGGACACCGGGCATTCGGCCACCTCGCCGGACACCGTGGCCGGATTCCGCTGGTGGGAGGTCGGTGCCCTGTCCTACGCCCACCAGATCCGCGGGCAGGCGGTCAATGTCCTGGTGAAGGCCGCGGCCAGGACCCCGGTCGTGGTGCTGTCCACGAGTGAGGGCCGGCTGCTGGACTTCAGCGACGCCCAGGCGGCCATCGACGCGGGGCGGCAGGCAGCGCAGGTGCAACTCGCCGGACTTCCGCGGCGCCTGAAGCGGGGGGTCTACAACCTGCCGGAGGGGCTCGACGCGTCAGATGCACTGCGCCGATTGGCGGTGCATCCGAGCAACGGCTGATCATCGGTGCTGCTGAGGTCCTAGGCTGTGCCGGGTAGAGAAGGGGCGTGGCTGTGGCGGCAACCGAATCGGCAGGCAGGCAGGAACGACGTAGGGCAGGGCGGGAAGTCCGCAAGCGCGTGCCGCGGGAGGGCCTCGGGCACTGGCAGGCGCCGGCCGACCGCCGCGATCCGGTACAGATCCTCATCGACCAGGGGACGTCGCGCGTCCCCGACCTGGTGCCGATCCGTTACGCGCGGATGCTGTCATCGGAGTTCGCGTTCTACCGCGGGGCCGCCGCGGTCATGGCCAGCGACCTGTCGTACAGCCCGCACACCCACCTGACAGTGCAACTGGCCGGCGATGCCCATCTGTCCAACTTCGGCGGCTACGCCTCACCGGACCGGGCCTTCGTGTTCGACGTCAACGACTTCGACGAGACGCTGCCGGGACCTTTCGAGTGGGACCTCAAGCGACTTGTCGCGAGCTTCGCCGTGGCGGGCCGCGCCAACGGTTTCGACGAGGCCACGCGAGCGCACATCATCAGTCGTGTCGTGCGGACCTACCGGGACAGCGTGCAGACCTTTTCCCACATGCCACGCCTCGAGGTGTGGTACTCGCGGCTGACCGCGCAGGACATCGAGAACCGCTGGGCGGGCAAGGTCGACAAGCAGTACCGCAAGTCCTTCGAGAAACTCGTCGCGAAGGCGGAGACGAAGACCAGCCAGAAGTCTCTGCAGAAACTGACGACCACGGCCCCGGACGGCTCGATCACCTTCGACAGCAACCCGCCGTTCATGGAGCCGTTCGACGAGGTCGTGGGCAGCGCGGACAAGGAGCAGATCCGCCACGCGACGCAGGCGGCTCTGGTGGCCTACCGCCGCTCGCTGCTGTCCGACCGGCGGGTGCTGTTCTCCGGCTACCGGGTGGTGGACCTCGCCCGCAAGGTCGTCGGGGTGGGCAGTGTCGGGACCCGCTGCTGGGTCATGCTGCTGATGGCCGACCAGGACGACAGTGATGTCCTCATGCTGCAGCTGAAGCAGGCAGAGGCGTCGGTGCTGGAGCCCTACTTGGGCCGCAGTCGCGCCAGGCACCACGGGCAACGGGTCGTCGAGGGGCAGCGGGTCATGCAGGCCGCCACCGACATCCTGCTCGGGTGGACCCAACTCACGGTCAAGGACAACGAGGTCGACTTCTACGTCCGGCAGATGTGGGACTGGAAGGAGTCCGCCGACATCCAGAGCATGGATGCCACCGCCCTGGAGATCTACGGACACATGTGTGGCTGGACGCTGGCGCGCGCCCACAGTCGCTCCGGCGACCGCGTCGCGCTGGCCGGCTACCTCGGCTCCAGCGACACGATGGACACCTCTCTGACGGGTTTCGCGGAGGCCTACGCCGACCAGAACGCCGCGGATCACAAGGCAATGCAGGAGGCCGCGTCGGCGGGTCGCATCAAGGTGGCGGCTTCGGGCTGGTAGGAAACAGGTGACCTGAAGGAGGCACCATGTCCGGAACCGAACTGCCCGAGGATGTCGAGAGGCCGCCGGTGCCATGAGCCGCATGTGGTGGCTGAGCCTGGTCACCGGCATCGCGTGGTTCGTCATCGCCATCGTCATCCTGCAGATGGACAGCGCATCGGTCGCGACGGTCGGGGTGATCGTCGGGGCCATGTTCCTGTTCACCGGGATCCAGCAGTTCGCCATCTCCACGGTCGTGGAGGGGTGGAAGTGGTTGTGGGTCGTCTTCGGTGTGCTGTTCGTGCTGGCCGGGCTGTGGGCGTTGTTCAACCCGGGCGCCACCACGGCCGCACTGGCTGACTCGCTGGGCTTCCTGTTCCTGCTGGTCGCGATCTTCTGGGTGATCGAAGCGTTCGCGACCCGCGCGGAGAACGACCTGTGGTGGCTGGGCCTGGTCTCCGGGATCATCATGTTCGTGCTGGCCTTCTGGGTCGCCGGCCAGTTCCTCTTCGAGCGGGTCTACATCCTGCTGGTCTTCGCCGGGATCTGGGCGATGTTGCAAGGCGTCACCGACGTGATCCGGGCGTTCCAACTGAAGAGGCTGGGCCGGCTCGTCGCTTCGTAGCCGACCTTTTGTGACGTTGGTTCGGCCCGCGGCGGCGGTTTGTGACGAAGGTGGCCGGTGCCGGGCGTCGGACCGCGCACCTTCGTCGCAGAGCGGGTGGGTGGCCCCGCACCTTCGTCACAATGGGGGTCTGCCGGGGGTCTTTGTGACGTTGGTGCGGCCCGCGGCGGCGGTTTGTGACGAAGGTGGCCGGTGCCGGGGCGTCGGACCGCGCACCTTCGTCGCAGAACGGGTGGGTGGCCCCGCACCTTCGTCACAACGGCGGTCCGAATGGGCGGGCGGGCGCCCTCAGCCCCGGTAGCGCCCAGGCGATCATGCCCTCGATGTTGAGCTTGAGGACCTCGCTGGCCGTGACGTCGGCACCCTGGTCATGGCCATGTACTTCAGCGTTCCGACGTCACTCTTGAGCGGGGCGGAGGACAACGCGTAGCCGACGGAGTCCTCGGTGAGCAGCCAGGCCCCGAGGTTGTAGGCGGTGCGTGCCCCCCGCTTCTTGTCCAGCGCGGTCGTCGCCTCGTCGTCCTGGTCCCAGGCCACGATTCGATACCCGTCGCGCTCCCCGTGGTCCGACAGGTTGATCTGCACCTGGATGCGCCCGATGAGCGGCAGGTTCATGTGCTGCACGTAGGTGACGTCAGTGGCCGAGCGCCGCTCGACCACGTCGATCGCCTCCACGTACTTCACGTTATCGGGGTATCCCTCCACGTCGAGGATGTGCGCGACCATCGCCTCGACGTCGGTGTCCGGGCTCGGCAGCAGCCCGACGGCCTCCGACGTGGGGCGGTTCTCGAAGCGCCAGGAGGCATGACTGAACCGTTGCGGGTTCAGGTTCTCGAGATGTGGCATCACCCGGTCGAGGAACTCGTCAGCACTCACGCGAGCCAGTGTGTCACGGCCCGGTCAGATCCCGGTCCCCTCCGCCGCGCCGCCGAGGAACCTGAGCGTGCCCTTGTCCATGAAGATGCCGGTGCCCTCGGTCGAGCCGCCGGCGAACCGAAGTATGCCGACGGCGTCGGTCAGTGGGACAGCAGTCCTGCGCCCCTCGGCATCGGCGCGGCGCAGGGTGGCGTCGAAGATGACCGAGCCCCGACCGCTGGTGCGGAATCCGGCTGCTGTCCGGGTGCCCGGGATGACGATGGTGCCCTTTCCCCCACAGCGGGGGTGCCGTCGCGCAGGCGGCCGGTGAACCGGACCGTGCCACTGGCGCGGTCGCTCGTTATCCGCGTCAACTGCACGCGGGCCTGCACGGTGGCGGTCGCCTGCAGTTCCTTGGTGGGGGCCTGCGCCGAGGCCACCGGCGGAGTGAGCAGGGCAGCGGCCAGTAGCCCGACCGTCAGCGCGCGTAGCACCATGGCAGCCAGGCTACCCGGTAACCGGCTTGAGCCGGCCCACCCTGAGAACGGACAATCGAAGGATGGCCGTGTCCACCTCCACTGCGACGCTGCGCCTCTTCTGGGACGCCGCGGGGGTCACGCCTGCCCGGCGGGTGGTGTCCATCGTCGGGCCGGTGTTCGCCGTGGGCATCGGGCAGTTCCTCGGGCCGTTCGTCATCTCGCTGCTGCTGACCCGGATCCAGAGCGGGACGGTCAGCTGGGAGAGCAGCTGGCCACTGGTCGTGGGGTATCTGCTGAGCCAGATCCTGGGCACCGTCATCGGGTGGCGGGTGGTGCTGTGGGCCGCGTGGACCATGGAGGTCCGCGGTATGGCGTTGCTGTTCCAGCGCGTGTTCGACCACCTCACCGAGCAGAGCATCGGCTTCCACGCCAACCGGTTCAGCGGCGCGCTGGTCTCGCAGACCAACAAGTTGCTCGGTGCCTTCGAGATGTTCTGGGACACCATCGTGTGGGCACTCGTGCCCATCGTCACCGGCATCCTCGTGGCCACCGTGGTGCTGGCGTTCGTCATGTGGCCCTACGCGGTGTTCCTGTTCGTGATGTCCGCGGCCTTCATCGCACTGGTGTTCTTCGCGACCCGGCGCATGCGCGACCTCACGGTCGCCGAGGCCCACGCCGCCAACCGCATGACGGGGTTCCTGGCCGACGTCATGACCAACATCGCCGCGGTCAAGGCGCAAGGCTCCGAGCCCGACGAGCGACAGACCGCAGGCGAGGTCGCCGAGATCCGCACGGCCCGCGACCTGGACGTGATGCGGTCCTTCCTGACCTTCAGTGCCGGGTACTCCTCGGTGATCACCATCATCAACACCGGCGCCGTGGCGGCCGCGGTGCTGGCGGCAGGAAACGCCACCATCGACATCGGTGCGATCTACCTCGCGGTCACCTACACCTTGACCGTGACCGGGCAGTTGTGGTCGATCAACGAGGTGATCCGCAACTACAACAAGGTGATCGGCGATGCTCACGAGATGGTGGAGATCCTGCATCAGCCGGCCACCGTGCGCGACCGTCAGCACACGGAACTGGTGGTCACGCAGGGGGCGATCAGCGTCAGGACGTCACGTTCGGGCACGACGGCCAGTACGACCAGCCCCTGTTCGCGCACTTCGACCTCGACATCGCGGCCGGGGAGAAGATCGGCCTGGTCGGGCAGTCCGGCAGCGGCAAGACCACGCTCACCCGCCTGCTGCTGCGCTTCTCGGACCTGCAGGAAGGGCGCATCTGTATCGACGGCCAGAACATCGCGGAGGTCACCCAGCGCAGCCTGCGCCGCCAGATCTCCTACGTTCCGCAGGAGCCATTGCTGTTCCACCGGTCGTTGCGCGAGAACATCGCCTACGGACTGCCGGGCGCGACCGAGGATCAGGTCCGCGACGCCGCGACCCGGGCTTACGCGCTGGACTTCATCGAATCGTTGCCGGACGGGTTCGACACCCTGGTGGGGGAGCGGGGGGTGAAGTTGTCCGGCGGGCAGCGCCAGCGCATCGCGATCGCCCGGGCCATCCTCAAGGACGCCCGCATCCTGGTCCTCGACGAGGCGACCAGTGCCCTGGACAGCGAGAGCGAGGTCCACATCCAGCGGGCGCTGGCGCAGGCCATGGCTGGACGCACCACGCTGGTCATCGCGCACCGCTTGGCCACCATCCAGGCGATGGACCGCATCCTCGTGATGGACGACGGCCGGATCATCGAGCAGGGAAGTCACCGCGAACTGCTGGCCCGCGGTGGTGTGTACGCGGCGCTGTGGATCCACCAGTCCGGCGGTTTCCTGGCCGAAGTCTGAACGCGGGCGTCCCCGCATCCGGCGGTGGCGACCCGGTGACGCACACTGGTGGTGTCGCCGGGGGTCATGAGGAGGCCGTGTGAAACGGGTGGTGGGGGTCGTCGCCGCGGGTGGCTTCCTGATCATGGCGTCGCCTGCCGCCGCCGAACCGGTGCCGGTGGCGCAAGCCGTGGCGCAGCTCAACGCCGACTGGGTGGCCTCGCGAAGCCTTCCTCGACGGCGGGATCGTGCGTCTGCGCACCGCGCCCGAGGGCGATCCGGTCCAGGTGCAGAGGCTCGACGCCCGCGCCGGACGGGTCAGCGACAGCGGCTGGCCGGCGGTCACCGTTCGCGGCCTCGGCACGTACGACCGCAGCGGATTCGTCCTGGACGCCCGGCTGCGCAAGGCCCAGATCACCGAGGCTGCAGGCTATCTCGGCTTGCGCAAGCGGCCCTGGGTGCTGGCCCGCGGGCAGTTCGGCGTCATCGCCAGCCGCTCGTTCCGGCAGTTCCTGCGGATGGACCTGCTGGCCCCGGACCGATTCGTCGACCTGGACTCCACCATGGTCCCGGCGCAGCCGCAACGGTGCGCATCTCACCTGCTGTCGGCGTCGGCCAAAGCCCGCGTCGACAGCACGCAGGCCGACGGGATGACCACGTGGTCGCTGTCCTACCGGATCGACGACGGAATCTCGGTGGTGCGGGTGGCATCGACCGTCGTTGTCCGCGACGGCCTCATCGTCTCGGGGTCTGCGATCCTGCGCGGGCAGCGCGGGGCCGGGGTCGATCTGGACAACTTCGCGCAGTGGACCTACGCCCCCCAGCGGGTCCGGGTGCCCGCCCAGCGTCGTGTGGTGTCCCAGAAGCGATGGATCCGGGCCACCGACTCCGCCGCTCTGGTGACGGACCTGCGTTACCTGTCTGGCAGTCTCGAGGGTCGGCAGACGCTGCCAGGACTGCGCAGTGCGGCCCGCCAGCAGGTGCGCCTGGCCAACCGCGGTCACGAGGTGCTCCTTCGGGTGCGCAACGTGCCGGGCGGGGTGGTGCTGTACGGACGCAACCCGTACACCGAGCGCACCGTGGCCTTCCAAATCGTGCTGCAGCCCGAACCCACGGCAGTGTCACGCCGGATCTCCTGATCGCCCTGGGTTTGTCCACAGATCATCGTCTGGTTGTGGTGTTTGTCGTACCCCGTGGGTAGGTTCGTACTGTTCGAATCGGTGGGGTGGTGGTGGTGTTCGGAGGTGTCGCGGCAGGTGGCCCGGCGGTTGGCGCTGGCCGCGGAGCTGCCCTGCGAGCATCCTGCGGTGTTCGATGAGATCGGCGGGTTGGTGGATGGGTTGCCGGACCCGCAGTGGTTGTGCGCGGAGCAGCGGGCGGGGTCGATGGCGGTGGCGGCCCGGTTACGTGACCGGTTCGACGCCTACCTGGCCGACCTCGCGGCCGCCGCTGATGAGCACGCGGATGCCCGCGTGTTGCACGCCGGCAGCACCGGGATGCTGGTCGCGGTGGCCACCGGCGCGAATCCGCAGACCGGTTCGGGTCTGGTGGCCCGCGGAATGCCCTGCAGCACCTGCCGGTGGTGCATGCGGCGTTCCGGGCCGGGCAGGATCTCCGCGGCGCATGTGGGGTGATCACCGCGGAAAGCCCCGGATCCCCACCTTCGCCGACCTGGAGGCCGAGTGGTCACGATCGCCGAACAGGTCGAACCGGCCGAGTTGCGCCGGTTCCTGCGGCTGCTGGCCGACCAGTACCGCCCGCAGGCCCGCGACGACCAGGCCCAACGGTTGCACGCCAAACGCAGCCTGTCGCTGTCGGAAACCCCGGACGGGATGTTCCGCCTCGACGGGTACCTCGACCCGGTCGCCGGGGCGAACCTGCGCGACGCGTTGGCCCCGTTGATGGCCCGCACCGGCCGCGACGACCCCCGCACCCCCAAACAGCGCCGCGCCGACGCGTTGGGCGACCTGGTGGCCGCGGGGGCGGCGAACCGGCACCCGCTGGGGGTGTCCCAGGTCAGCGTGCTCGTCGATCTGGAAGACCTGTCCGCCGGGGACCACACCCAACTCGACGACGAGTCGGTGCTGGGCACCCGGATGTCCGACCTGCTCACCTGCACCGCGATCGTGTCGGTGATCCTGGGCACCCGCCGGCGCAACGTGTTCGTGCCGCTGGCCCTGGCCCGCGGCAAACGCGGGGCCAGCACCTCCCAATGGCGGGCCCTGATCGCCCGCGACCGCGGCTGCATCCGCTGCGGGCGGGCACCCCGCTACTGCCAGGCCCACCACATCCACCACTGGGCCCACGGCGGGAAAACCGACCTGTCCAACATGGTCCTGCTGTGCCAGACCTGCCACCACGACCTGCACTTCGGCCACTACACCATCACCATGAACCAGGGCATCCCCCACATCACCCCCACCACCAGCCGCGCACCACCCCGCACCGCCTGACCGAGGATCAGCGCGGGAACCTCCCGCGTCGGAATGGCGTCCATAATGCGGGCAGTGGCTCAGAGGTGGATGCCGCCTGCTTGGGTTTGCGGCTTAGTGTGGTGCCTAACGGGTAGGGGTTGAGATGACGACGATGGTCGAGGCGATCACCGACGAGGAGTTCATCGGCTACCTCGCGGCGATGGCGCGCAACGTGCCGTGGGGAGAACCCGCGACCTCTCTGGCAGAGGCGCAATCTGTTCCCCCAAGCTGAGGGCGGTCCGCAACGTGGCCGGGCTCGGGCCGGCCCCGCGCGAAACCCGCCACGGCGACGTCGGCCCGGGACGACCCCGATGAACACCAACATCAGCAGCGGGTCGCGCTGGCATTCGGGGGCTACTTCCTGACAGGCTGCCATCCAGCACTGTGCGACGGAGGTGGCCGATGGCAGGACTTTCCCGGCGGGGTTTTCTCGCTGCGACCGCTGGTCTGGCGGCGTCTCTGGGGATCCCGGAGCAGGCGCTGGCCGCGCGCCTGGCGCAACCGGCCAAGCCCGCCGACGTCCCCACGACCTTGGAACAGACGATCCGGTTGACCACGCCCAAGTACCGCCAGTACCGGCACTTGACCGCCGGGCCCGGCGAGTCCTACGTCCCCCGCTACGACGTCCTGGGCCGACAAGCCGCACCGGGTCGGACCGGTCGGCGGCGCAGCATCGCCTACCTCGGACACCTCAGCGACATCCACATCATGGACGCCCAGTCCCCGGCCCGCCTGGACATCATGGTGGGCCAGAGTGAGTCGTTGTGGGCCGGCTCCTTCCGGCCGCAGGACACGTTGACGGTCAACGTCGGCGCTGCCATGGTGCAGGCGATGCGCGCCGCGCAGTTCAGCCCGCTGACCGGGGCGCCGATGACCGCGGCGTTCAACACCGGCGACAGCGCGGACATGATCTCCATGCTGGAACTCGAGTGGTACATCAACCTGCTGGACGGCCTTCCGGTGACACCGAACTCCGGCAAGCCCGGCGTCTACGAGGGTGTGCAGGTGTGGGCCGAGTCGGCCTTCGCCTACCACCCGGAAGATCCTGCCGGTGACCCCTACGGTGCCTATGGGTTCCCCACAGTTCCAGGGATGCTGCAGGCAGCGGTGAGCCAGACGGTCGAGTCGGTGGGGCTGGCGACTCCGTGGTTCGCGGTGTACGGCAACCACGACACCGACTTCCTCGGAACGCTGGCCATTTCGGACTCCCTGCGGGCCTTCGCCGTGGGCGACCGCAAAGCTGCGGTGTGGCAGCCGTTCGCGGCGAGCTTCCTCGGTGGCTGGGCCAACGAGTTGAGCCCGGTGACCCAGTTCCTGCACGACGCCCGGAGCAGCTTGGGGATGCAGTCCGGGATGAAGTCCGTGACTTCCGACCCGGACCGGCGACTGCTGGATGGTCTCGACTTCATCCAGGCGCACCTGGATTCCCCGGCCAAGCCGGGACCGGTGGGACACGGGTACACGCAGGACAACCTGAAGACCGGCCAGCGGTTCTGGACCGCGGACCTCAGCCCGCACGTGCGCGCCTTCGGCCTCGACACCTGCAACCAGGTCGCCGGACCTGACGGGGCGGTCCCGGAAGACCAGTTCGAATGGCTCAAGGCGGGGCTGGCGCAGGCGCAGGAGCAGAGCAAGTTGTGCGTGATCCTCAGCCACCACAACAGCACCACGCTGGAGAACGAGGCACAGCCGGTGATCGGACCGACCCAGAGACTGATCCACGCCGAGGAATTCGTGGCGATGGTGCAGGAGTTCCCCAACGCGGTGGCCTGGATCAACGGCCACACCCACATCAACACGATCATCCCGCACCCGAAACCCGGCGGCGGCGGCTTCTGGGAGATCACGACGGCCTCCTGCATCGACTTCCCCAGCAGCAGCAACTGATCGAGATCGTGGACAACCGCGACGGCACGCTGTCGATCTTCACGACGTCGCTGGACCACACCGCGGCGGCGGACTGGACGCCGTCGGACTACAGCCAGGACGGGCTGGCGGGGTTGAGCCGGCAACTCGCCGCCAACGACTGGATCGAGAACCCGCCGATGCGGATGGGCTCGCCGCTGGACCGCAACTGCGAACTGCTCCTGCCCGCGCCCTTCGACCTGGCGACCATCAGCGACGCGGACCTGGAGAGGGCGGAGATGGCCGCGAAGGCCCGCCTGGTGGCCGCGGAGGTGCAGTCATGAGGCGCTGGGCATGGCTTCTGGCGGCGCCCCTGCTGGTCGGGTGCTCGCAGATCGACGCGCTGCAACAGGTCAGCGGTGTGCCGTTGGCGACGGTGGAGATCGCGGCTGACGACGTGCTGCTGAGCAAGGGGATCGCGCTGCTCGAGGCGCCCACGTGCGTGGAGGGCGACGGCGAGTTCACGTGCTCGGGCACCACACTGGACCGCAAGGAGATCGCGGTCACGGTTCCCGACGACGAGCAGCAGGTGATGACCATCACCGTCGGTGGGGAGCAGATCTTCTCGGGTCCTGTGCAAGACGTCATCGAGCAGGCTGGGGAGCGCACGTCATGAGTGTGGTCGAGAAGGAATACGGCTGGTCGGTCCTCGCCACCGGCCTGGCCAGGATGTGGCGGGGTTTCCTGCCCTTCATCATCGTCGCCGGGGTGAACGCGGTGGTCCAGGCGTCGTTGCTGGGGCTGTCCCCGTTCTGGTTGGCGCTGGGCATCTCGGCGGCGGTACTGCTGATCGCGTTCGCGTTTATGGCGCACATCGCCGGCCGCAGCGTAGGCGAGCGCAGCGGGATCGGGGATCTGCGGGGTGCACAACTCGGGCGGTTCGCGGCGTGGGTGGTCGGCTGGACCGTGGTGGTGAGCATCGGCCTCGCGTTCTACTTCTGGCCCGGCATCGTCCTGCTGGCGATCACACCGTTCGTGCCGGTGGCGGCTGCAGCGGGCGCGCGCAACCCGCTGTCGGCGAACTTCGCGGCCATCCGGCAGCGGCCCGTCCGCTGGCTGGTCACGATCCTCATCACGCTGGGCATGCTGTTGTTGGTGTGGCTGGTCTCGGGGCTCAACGCATTCTTCGTGCGGGGCTGGGTGGCCTCGTTCTCGACGTGGCTGATCGTCGGTTTCGTGGCCGCCTGGCTGCTGACCGCGTGGTCGGCGTTGTTCCGCAGCACGTGGCGCCCGCAGGCCTGACCGCGGCGGAATTCGGGCTCCCCGGCCCGGCTGCTGGTTCAGGCCCGGCCAAGCCTCCGCAGCGGGGGTTCGGACTGCGGAGGCTGTCGCCGGGGTGGCAGTTCAGCCAGAAGGACGGCCGTCGCGGCGGCCACAGCAACCACAGCCTCGGCGTAGGCGGCGGACGTCGCCGGGCTGGGCTTGCCCACCCCGCTGACCTTGCGCACGTACTGTTCGGCAGCGGCGCGGATCTCCGCCTCGGTCGCAGGCGGTTCCAGCCCCCGCAGGATGGTGATGTTCCGGCACATCCCCCCAGGCTGTCATGCCGGGCGGGTTACCGTAACCCCATGATCTTCAACCCGCACACCTATGACCCGTCGGCGTACGACCCCGAGACGCAGCGCCAGCTCAAGGCACTGATCCAGTTCTTCGAGGACAAGGGCCTGGGCGCGATGAAGGACGAGTTCCACGCCCGCGCCTGGTACCAGGATTTCCTCGACTTCAACGCCAAAGAGGGCATCCTCGCCTCCTTCGGCACGCCGGCGGCGGTCGGCGGTGAGGGTGCCCGCTGGGACACCGCCCGGATCAACGACCTCAACGAGATCCTCGGTTTCTACTCCCTGTCGTACTGGTACGCGTGGCAGGTCACGGTGCTGGGACTCGGCCCGGTGTGGATGAGTGAGAACGAGGAAGCCAAACAACTCGTCGGCAAGCTGCTGGAGTCGGGCGCGATCTTCGGGTTCGGGCTGTCCGAGCAGTCCCACGGCGCGGACATCTACTCCACCGACATGATCCTCACGCCCACCGACGACGGCTGGCTTGCAAGTGGGCCCAAGTACTACATCGGCAACGGCAACGTCGCAGGGCGACTGAGCGTGTTCGGGAAGTTCGCTGACACCGACGAGTACGTGTTCTTCCTCGTCGACACCCAGGCCCCGCAGTACGAACTGCAGAAGAACGTGGTGGCCGACCAGATGTACGTGTCGGCCTTCGCCCTGCACGACTACCCCGTCACGCAGGCGGACATCCTGCACACCGGCAAGGCTGCCTGGGACGCCGCACTGGCGACCGTCAACGTGGGCAAGGTGAACCTCGGGTGGGCGAGCATTGGTATCTGCGAGCATGCCTTCTACGAGGCGGTCACCCACGCCGACCACCGCGTGCTCTACGGCACGAAGGTCACGACCTTCCCGCACGTGCGGCGCATGTTCGCCGATGCCTACGCCCGACTGCTGGCCATGAAGCTCTTCTCGGCCCGCAGCGCCGACTACCTGCGCTCGGCCTCCGACGACGACCGCCGCTTCCTGCTGTTCAACCCCATCACCAAGATGAAGGTCACCAGCGAGGGTGAGCGGGTCATCGACCTGCTCTGGGAGGTCATCGCCGCCCGCGGCTTCGAGAAGGACACCTACTTCGAGCAGGCCGCCCAGCACATCCGGGCCCTGCCGAAGCTCGAAGGCACGGTGCACGTCAACCTCGCACTGGTGCTCAAGTTCCTGCCTCAGTACCTGATGGCCACTGGCGAGTACCCCGAGATCCCGGTGCGCCAGGATGCGGCCGACGACGAGTACCTGTTCCGGCAGGGCCGGGCATCCGGGCTCGGCCGCATCACGTTCGCCCCGTGGCGGCCGGCGCTCGAGGCGTACCAGCACCTGCCCAACGTGGCACTGTTCCTGGAGCAGGTGGACGCATTCACGCAGATGGTCATGAGTGCGCCGCCGAGTGAGGAGCAGCAGAAGGACCTCGACTTCCTGCTCACCCTCGGACAGTTGTTCACCCAGGTCGTGTACGCCCAGTTGGTCTGCGAGTCCGCGGGGCTTGCCCGGCCCGGCACGATCAGCGACATGCCGGGTCTCGGTGACGCGCACATCGACCGGATCTTCGCGGTGTTCGTGCAGGACGTCAGTGAGATCGCGGTCGCTCTGCACGGGCAGGCCTCGGCCACCGACGCCCAGCGTGCCGCCGCCCTCGGGCTGGTGCGCGCGCCGCGGATCGAGGCCGGTGCCGAGCAGGCGTTCGTCGAGGAGGTGCTCGGGCTCGCCGACGAGTACGTCATGCCGGAGTAGCGCCGGGCCGCTGGCTGTAGGCGGGAGAGGTGCGGACGTTTGGGAGCGTTCCAACCGGTCTTTATCGCTCCCGGGTGTCCGTATCGCTCCCGGGTGGACGGGGCGCTCGTGGCGATTGCACCGCGAGGTGTTTCGTAGGCGCCCTGGCTGTAGGCGGGAGAGGTGCGGACGTTTGGGAGCGTTCCAACCGGTCTTTATCGCTCCCGGGTGTCCGTATCGCTCCGGGTGGACGGGGAGGGGGCAGAGCCGGTCAGCCACGCTGCGACCGGTTCCACAGCCTCTGCTTCACGACCAGCGTCGCCCACCCTGCCAGGGCCATGCCGGTGATGTTGACCACCAGTTGCAGGCTGCTGCCGAACACCTCATGCCAGGCCCCGAAGGCCAGGCCCAGCGCCACGTTGCCGGCTGCGGGAATGGTCGTGACCGAGATGAACACCCCGGTGAGGCCCCCGGCGCGGGCTGAGGTCAGGGCCAGCACCCCCGCGGCACCGGCAACGATGGCCACGATGAGCGACCACTTGTCCGGGGTGTACACGAACTGCGTGAGCGGGCGTGGGCCGACGACCTGGGCGTACGTGACCCAGCCGAGCAGGCGTGCCAGTAGTGTCGCCGCCGCCACGACGACGATCCCGATGGTGAACCCGAACACGAGGGTGCGGGCCGCCCGGCGCAGCAGTGCCGGCCGCCGCCGCACAAGGGCCAGACCCAGACCCGCGACCGCCCCGAACTCCGGGCCGAGCACCATGGCCCCGATCAGCAGGATCTGGGAGTCGAGCACGATGCCGATGCTGGCGATCACGGTGGCCATGATCATGAAGGACACGTAGGACCAGGTCAACTCGCTGTCCTCGTAGGCCCGCTGCGTGACCTCCGCCCACACCACCGCATCGGATCCGGTGCCGGGTGCGTCGACCTCGGCTTTCAGTGCGTGGCGGGAGATCCATGTAGGAACCCCCATGATCTGGATGGCCCCTTCGTCCTGCAGGCCGAGCCCGCGCAAGTCGTCGATGACGTCGTTGGCCGCCTCGCGGGGGATGTCGGCCATGATCAGGTCGCCGGCGGGGCGCACGCCGGTTCCGGGCATCACCGCGAGGCTGGACACCATGCTGGAGGCCTCGAGGATTGCGCAGGCCTGTGCGGTGAGACCGGCCGGGGAGTAGATCCGCAGGTGCAGCACAAGGCCATGTTGGCGTCCGGGCGGGGCACCAGGCGCGGTGGCCGCCGTGGTTGCGAGCACTGCCGGGGTCTGCTCGCCGACGGTAGGCTGGCGGACGGAGACCTGGAGGCCCCCGATGCGCTACGTGATGTTGATGACCCCCGCGGTCCATGCGACCAGGACGTGGTTGCGGGGTACGACCTATGAGGGCTGACGACAAGGTGCTGACCGCACTGGCGGAACTGCGCACCGAGGACACCGGCGAACTGCCGTCGCGCGAGGTGATGTCGGATGTGACCGACCACCTCATCAAGGCGCTGTTCCCGCAGCGACTGGGGATGTGCGGCCCGGACATCAACGGGTACGTGCGCAGGATGCTGGAGTCCGCGTTGGGCAACCTCACCGGAGAGGTGTCCACCGAACTGGCGTTCCAGCGGCAGGCGGGGCAGCAGGTGGCGGCCGAGTGCGACGACATCGTGGCGCGTTTCGCCGAGGGGCTGCCGGAGATCCGCGACCTGCTGGACTCCGACATCCAGATGGCCTACCGCGGGGATCCGGCGGCCCGCAGTATCGCCGAGGTGCTGGTCTGCTACCCGGGGATCCACGCGATGATGCATCACCGCATCGCGCACAGCCTGCACCGGCTCGGCGTGCCCTTCCTCGCCCGGGTGATCTCCGAACTCGGCCGCGCTGAAACGGGGATCGACATCCACCCGGCCGCGTCCATCGGCGGCGGATTCTTCATCGACCACGGCACGGGCGTTGTCATCGGCGAGACGACGATCATCGGTGACAACGTCCGCATGTACCAACACGTGACGCTGGGTGCCAAGAAGCTCGACGGCGTGCCCAAAGGCATGCCGCGACACCCCATCGTCGAGGACGATGTGACCCTGTACTCTGGCGCCTCCGTCCTGGGCCGGATCACCATCGGACGGGGTTCGGTGATCGGCGGCGGGGTGTGGGTGACGCACGACCTCCCGCCGGGCAGTTTCGTCACGCAGGCCCGCACCCAGGTGGAGCACTACACCGACGGCGGCGGGATCTAGCGCCGCGCCCGCCGTCAGGTGTTGAGGTCGGCGAACAGCGGGGTGCTCAGGTAGCGCTCCCCGAAGCTGGGGATGATCACCACGATGAGCTTGCCGGCGTTCTCCGGGCGCTTGGCGACCTCGACGGCAGCCCACAAGGCCGCCCCCGACGAGATGCCCACCAGCAGACCCTCCTCGCGTGCGCTGCGACGGGCCATCGCCATCGCGTCATCAGCGTGAACCTGCACCACCTCGTCGTAGACGGAGGTGTCGAGGATCTGCGGGACGAAGCCGGCGCCGATGCCCTGAATGGGGTGCGGGCCCTTCTGCCCGCCGGACAGGACCGGGGATGCCGCCGGCTCGACCGCGACGATGCGCACGTCCGGCTTGCGCTGCTTGAGCACCTGCCCGACACCGGTGATCGTGCCGCCGGTCCCCACGCCCGACACCACAATGTCGACCTGGCCGTCGGTGTCGTTCCAGATCTCCTCGGCGGTCGTGGTCCGGTGGATCGCCGGGTTCGCCGGATTGACGAATTGCTGAGGGATGAAGTAGTTGGGGTTCTCGGCGGCGAGTTGCTCCGCCTTGGCGATGGCGCCACCCATGCCCTCGGGGCCCGGCGTGAGGATCAGCTCGGCCCCGAAGGCACGCAGCAGCATGCGCCGCTCGTTGCTCATGGTCTCCGGCATGGTGAGCACGCACTTGATCCCGCGCGCGGCACACACCATGGCCAGGGCGATGCCGGTGTTGCCGCTGGTCGGTTCGACGATGACCGTGTCCGGGCCTATGAGGCCGGCCTCCTGCGCCGCGTCGACCATGGCCGCCCCGATCCGATCCTTCACGCTGTTGGCGGGGTTGTAGAACTCGAGTTTGGCCGCGATCGTGGCGTCGGCACCGTCGTTGATCCGGTTGATCCGGACCAGCGGGGTGTTGCCGATCAGGGCTGTGACGTCGTTGGCGATGTTCATGGGGACAGTCTGCCAGCCGTGGGGACGGTGGCAAGGGGCGTCGGCGCGAGGTTGTGCCGAAGGCGGAAGGGGGACCGGTTGGAACCCTCCCCGATTGGGGTCAGCCCGCAGCCCGTGGTGGTCGAGGAGCAACTGCGCCATCCGGTGACCGGCACTGCGCAATTCCGCTGGCTCCACGATGAAGGAGTTCGGTGCGGTGACCAGGACCAGCCCCACCCGTTCGGCCACCGGTGGCAGGAAGTCGGCGCGCACGCACACGTCGCCCTCGTCACTGGTCACGACCTCGTGCCCTCGGCGTAGCGGTCGACGGCCCAGCGGAACCCGTGCGGCACCACGAGGTCCACCGTGGTCACCTCACGCTGCCCGGCCAGGCGTGCGCGGATGTCCACCGGTGTCACGAACGTCGCCCCGGTCGTCGCGGCGCTGCGGATCCGGTCCACGATGAACGTCCGCAGTTCGCCGTCGGAGCGCATGGCGTCCAGTTCCCAGCCCCGTGTGGTCTCCACCAGCCGCAGCGGCGCGACGGTGGCCTCGACCAGTCCGGGCTTCCACGCCCGGGAGTATTCCAGCGCCACCCACCGGTGCCCGGTGATCGCCTCGGACAGTGTGCGTCCCGTGTCGCTCTCGGGCCGTGCCGGCAATTCGCCGAGGATGCGTCCGCGGATGACCTCGACGGCACTGGCGAGATCGGCGTCGCCGGGGTTCATCTGGGCCAGCCGGCTGGCCTTCTCGTAGACCTCGAACCACTGCTGGGGCGAGAGCAGTTGCACCCCGAGTTCGGCGCTCGGCTGGTCACACGTGACCCGCACCACCTCGGCCTGCGCCGGGTCCTCCTCCTGACCGTCGGACGACACGAACACGATCGTGTCGGGGCGCACACCGAGGGTGTCCGCGGTGTAGAAGTCCAGGATCTCCTGGCGTAGCCGCACCTCCGGGATGCCCACCTCGTCGGCCAGGTAGGCCAGACTCAAGCCGCGGGGATGTGCGTGCAGCAGGTTGAGGACTGTGGACAGCCGACCGAAGGACTCGCTGGCTCTGGTCTGCTTGGCCGCGTTCACAGTGCCGCCTCCAGCAACTCGCGCAGGGCGTCGCGGAGGACCTCCGGTGCGACCAGTCGCGCGCGCGAGCCGAGTTCTATGACCCGGGCCAGGAAGATCAACCGGTTCGTCACCTCGACGTGGACCTCGTCGCCGACCTGCGTGCCGCCGACCAGCGAGATCACGTCGTCGGCGAACCCTGGGCAGGACAGCACGGCGATGACGGGCGGGTCGACCTGCCAGGTGATCGGGTCGAGCCCCGGCCGCACGATGTCAGTGGGCGGTTGGGCCGAGCCGGGCGCGCCGATCTCGAGGTTCTCCATGCGGGCCACGGCGAAACTCTTGATCATCCGGGCGGCCGCCTCCCACCCGGTCACCACGAGATCGTGGCCTGACCATTCCCAGCTCTGGGGATCGACCACCCGGGAACGGCCGTTGTAGTCGAAGTACATGACGCAACGCCGGCGGACGGCCTCGCGCACCCGGTCAAGGTCCACGGGCAGGTCTCTGCGGTGCACGGTCACCATGCCCGTGGCGGAAGCGGCGGCCAGGGCGGCTTGCAGGGCGGTGCGCTGGGCCGGGGTGAACTCCACCCGCCAGCGCACGTCCCCGGGCCGGACCACGTAGCGGGCCTCCTCGCCGAGGGCCGAGGCGTTCTCGATCTCCAGGCCGGTTTCCCGCAGGTCGTCGAGGTCGCGCATGAAAGCCCGCTTGCCGGCGTCGGAATCCTCATAGCCGAGCCGGGTCATGAGATCGGGGCTGCGCACACCGACCCTGCCCGCGGAGGTCAACGTCAGCGCCAGGTCGAGGAGGCGCTGGTAGGCCTTGGCCTGACTCATGAGTCCAAGGATGCCGTGATGGCCGAGATCTGGTGGGCCAATTCGACATCGAGCTGGGTCACCCCGCCGGCGGAGTGTGTGGACACGGCGAACACGATGGTGCGCCATCGGATGTCCATGTCGGGGTGGTGGTCCATGTCCTCGGCGGCCTGCGCCACCTCGGTCACGGCCCGGATAGCGGTGGCGAAGTCCCCGAACTCGACGGTTCGGCGCAACGCGGTGGTGTCCCCGGCCCAACCGGGCAGGTCCCGCAGGTGCCGCTGGATCTCCTCGGGCGTCAAAGGTCGGCTCACGGGATCGAGCGTGGCCTGCCGGGGGCGGGCGTGGCAAGTCCGCGCAACCGCCGGCTCGCGCCAGAATGGCCCGATGGACACCGCGCGCATGCTCGCCATGTCGTTCGCGGTCGTCGAGTCGTTGCGTCCCTCTTTGGTTCCCCGCAAGACCCAGCACCAGGCCATGGTGACAGCGGCCTGCGCGGCGACCGCAGGTCTGGCGGTGGCCCCGATGGCGTCCCGGCGAATTCCCGTCGCGGTGCTCGTCGGCGGGCTGGCGACTGCCGCCGCGCGCGCCGTGCACCATGTCCGCGCCCAGCGCGAATCACACCCCGACTGGGACCCGCGGCCCCAGAACCCGGCCATCGCAGTCGGCATCGGCGGGCTCGGCGGCTGCGCGGTGGCCTGTGCGCCGGGGGTGGCTGCCGGGCTGGCTCGTGCCGCGGGTGCGGCGATCGCACACCGGCGCGGCGGGTCCGCCGCGGTGTGGACGGGGGGAGTGGCCGCGGCGGCGGGTGCGGTCGTCACTGCCGCCGGAACGGTCGGCGCCCGCATGGCGCTGGAGAACCTGCGAGAGGTCGGTACCCGTGCCGACCCGGCCTTGCAGGAACCGCCGGACAGCCCCTACGTCACCGGTGGGCCCGGGTCGCAGATCGCGTACGACACCCTCGCCCGCGACGGCCGGCGCTTCGTGTGGTTCCGCACCCCCGCCGGGCAGATAGGCTCGGTGGACGGTCGGGCCCGCGAGCCGGTGCGCGTGTACGTGGGTCTGGAGTCGGCTAACACCCCTGAGCAGCGGGTCGATCTTGCGATGCGGGAACTCGAGCGGCTCGGCGCGTTCGACCGGGGCACCGTGCTGATCATGAGTCCCGCCGGGTCGGGCTACGCCGACTACGTCGCGGCCGAGGCCGTCGAGTGCTTCACGCGCGGGGACTGCGCGAGTGTTGTCGTCCAGTACGGGGTGCTGCCGTCGATGCTGTCGTTGCCTCGGGTGGGCCTGGGATCGCTGACTGTGCGGCTGTTGCTGGATCGCATCGACGACCGCGTGGCGCGGCAGGCGCATCGGCCGCGCGTGATCATGTACGGGGAGAGCCTGGGGGCCCGGGTGGCTCAGGAGGCGCTACAGCGCTCGCCGTCGCGGGTCGACGCCACCGGCCGCGTCGTGGGTGTGGATGCCCTGGTGTCCGTCGGAACCCCGGGTGGTCCGTCATTGCGCAACGACCTCCTGCACAGCGGCGACGTCGTGCACCTCGACCGCTGGCAGCAGATGACCGGTGCCGAACGCGCCCAACTGTGGTTCATCGATCATGACGCGGACCCGGTGACCCGCTGGGATGGCCGGCTGGCGTGGCGCCGCCCGGCCTGGCTGCGCGGGCCGCGTGGGCGCAACGTGCCGGCCGACATGCAGTGGCTGCCGGTGCTCACGTGGTGGCAGGTGATCTTCGACCTCATCTTCGCCGCGCAGCAGCAGTCGGGAGTGTTCCGGTCCGTCGGCCACGACTACCGTGCCGATCTCGGCCCGATCCTGGCCGCAGTGGTGGGTCGTGGTGCCGACGTGGCGAAGGTGGAAGCGCTCTTGGCGCAGCGCGAGATCGAGCGTGACAGTGTGACGGTGACGGTCACCACCGGTTCGCTGCCGCCCACCTGAGTCCTGTCAGTTCCCGGCCGGCGGCATCGTCGGCTCGATGATGCCGAAATGGTTGCCGTCGGGGTCCTGGAAGTACGCGAGGGTGCCGACTCCTGGCATCTGCGAGACGGGCATCGTTTCCGTCGCACCTGCCTGCAGGGCCCTCCGGTGGTACTCGGCGCAGTCCCCCACGCCGATCACCGGCACCGCGCCGCTGACGGGGGCGCCGGGATCCGGTCGGGAACCTTGCCGGGGCAGCAGCCCGCCGTTGATCCCCATGGCTTCGTCCCCGGTGGTGATCACCCAGTACTCGACGTCGCCCCACTGCTCGAACGACCAGCCGAAGACGGCCTGGTAGAACGCGATGAGGGCGGCGGGGTCGCTGGCGTGGATCTCGAGATGCACGGGCCTCGGCATGCGTGCACCCTAGTCGCCGGGGGGCGTCACCGGAACCCCTTGGGCATCGATCGACCGGTACACCGGGTCGTCGGTGAGATCGCGCCAGATCGGCACGATGCCCATGACGGTGATCGCTGCCAGCGCCATGGACAGCGGCAGCAGGACGAGGTTGAGTGTCAGGGCCAGCCCTAGCGACGCCGAGGGGTCGGCCGTGCTGGTCGCCTGCCCGAGGAACAGCAAGCTGATCGGGATGCTCACCACCGTCGTGATCACATTGACGATCACGGAGGCGGCCAGCGACCACAGCAGGTACCGGCCGAGGACGCCCCAGAACTTGCCGCGGGTGGCGCGCCAGGACCAACTCAGCGCCCGCCGTCCGACCACGGCTTGCGCCACCGCCGGGATCAGCCGTCCGGTGAGCCAGAACGACACGGCGAAGAAGCCGAAGAACGCAAGGATGCCCAGTCCGATGGCCAGGGCGGGGGCGAACTGGGCAGTGAGCACGATGACCACCGTGACTGCCACGACCGCCGCGGTCATCACCATCACCAGCAACACGTAGTACCCGAACAGCCGGAACCCGGCGACGAAACCACTGCGCCAGGCCGCTGCCCAGGAAACGCGGTTCGTCGCAGCGGCGTCCATTCCCAGCCGGTTCACAGCGCCGATCTGAACCGTGGACGCGATCAGCAACAGCACGCTGAGCAGCGCACCGAGGACCACCCAGCCGCCCAGTGGCAGCGCCGAGAAGGCCCGGGAGAACTCCGATGTCATGGCATCGACCTCGGCCTGGCTGAAGTCGCCCTCGGGGTTGGCTTCCAGGGCCGCCCCCAGCGTGTCCAGGCCCGCCCGCAGGGCGCCGGTGTCGACCACTGCGAAGGTGATCACCGCCAGAACCGCGGAGACCCCCACCCAGATCGCCACCGAGATCGCCAGGATCGGCCACCATGCCCGGCGCGTGATACGGCCGATATCGCTGAACATGCCGCCGAGCGGGCGCATCCCGCTGGCGGTCAGGGGCCTGCCCGGCGGCGGGGTGTACGCGGCGTACGACGGGGTCTGTGGCGGGGGGGCGGGCTGCCCACCGCCGGGCTGACCCCAGGCTGCGGCCGGCACGGGTGCGGTCGGTTCCGGCGGCAACGGGGTCGTGGGTTCCGGCAGGACCGCTGTCGGCTGCTCGGCCGCGTGCTCGCCTTCGGGGTTGGGCCGGGTGTACTCGGTCCAACCCACCCCGCTCCACCAGCGCAAGCCACCGGTTCCGTCGGGGTTGGGGTACCAGCCTGCCTGCGGCGTGTCATGGCTCATGGGTCAAGGCTAGATGGAGGCGGTCGCGTGGGTGGTTCGTGGCTGCAGGCTTACGGGTTGGCGCGCTTTGTGCGCCGGGGGGAGGTTCTGTACGGTCGGGTCCCTCCTGGGTTCCCGCGGGGCGGCGGGGTTGTGCGCGGTTTCTGCATCGGGGAGTGGTTCGGTCGTCGGGGAGAGGTTCTGCGGGGTTGGATCGCTCCCGGGTAGCGGTTTCACTCCCGGGTTCGCCGGTGCGGCCGGCGTTGTGCGCGGTTTCTGCATCGGGGAGGGGTTCTGCGGGGTTGGGTCACTCCCGGGTAGCGCCGCCCCCGGACCCTACCCCCGGGCCTTGCGCCGCGCGGTCGCCCTCGCCCGGAGCGCGGCGTTAAGTTCGACCTTGCGCAGTCGCACGGTCCGAGGGGTGACCTCGACACACTCGTCCTCGCGACAGAACTCCAGAGCCTGCTCCAGCGACAGCACCCGCGGCGGGATCAAACGCTCCAACTCCTCGCCGGTCGACGAGCGGATGTTGGTGAGCTTCTTCTCCTTCGTGGGGTTGACGTCCATGTCGTCGGCGCGGGCGTTCTCGCCGACGATCATGCCCTCGTAGACCTCGGCCCCGGGCTCCACGAACAGGGTTCCCCGCTCCTGGAGGTTGAAGCACGCGAAGCTGGTCACGGTGCCGCGGCGGTCGGCCACCAGCGAACCGGTGGGCCGGGTGCGCAGGTCGCCGTGCCATGGCTCGTAACCGCCGAATACGTGGTGCATCAGGCCCGTGCCGCGGGTCTCGGTGAGGAACTCGGTGCGGAACCCGATGAGCGCGCGAGCGGGCACCGTGAACTCCATACGCACCCACCCGGTGCCGTGATTGGTCATGTCGTCCATGCGGCCCCGGCGCAGGCCCATCAACTGCGAAACCACGCCGACGTAGTCTTCGGGGATGTCGACGGTGAGGTTCTCCATCGGCTCGTGCAGGGTCCCGTCGATCTCCCGGGTGACGACCAGGGGTTTGCCGACGGTCAGCTCGAAGCCCTCCCGCCGCATCATCTCCACGAGCACCGCCAGCTGCAGTTCCCCACGGCCCTGGACCTCCCAGGCGTCGGGGCGGTCGGTCTCGGCCACGCGCAGCGATACGTTGCCGATCAACTCCGCATCCAGGCGGTTCTTGATCAGCCGCGCGGTCATCTTCGCGCCGTCCTTGCCGGCCAGGGGCGAGGTGTTCGTACCGATGGTCACCGAGATGCTGGGCTCGTCGACGGTGATGACCGGCAGTGGCCGGGGGTCGGCCGGGTCGGCCAGCGTTTCGCCGATCGTGATGTCCGGCATGCCCGCCACCGCGATGATGTCCCCGGGCCCGGCCTGTTCCACCGGCACCCGCTCCAGGGCATCGGTCATCAGCAACTCGCTGACCTTGGCCGTGGTCATGCTGCCGTCCGCGCGGCACCAGGCGACCTGCTGCCCTTTGCGGATCGTGCCGCCATGGATGCGGCAGATCGCCAGGCGTCCCAGATAGGCCGACGCGTCGAGGTTCGTCACGTGGGCCTGCAGGGGGGCGTCAGCGTCGTACCGGGGTGGGGGAACGGTCTCGACCAGCGCGGTGAACAGCGGCTCGAGGTCGTCGGAGTCCGGCATCGCGCCGTCCGCGGGCCGCTGCGTACTGGCTCGGCCTGCCCTCGCGCTGGCGTAGAGGATCGGGAAGTCGATCTGCTCCTCCGTGGCGTCGAGGTCGAAGAACAGTTCGTAGACCTCGTCGACCACCTCGGCGATCCGGGCGTCGGACCGGTCGACCTTGTTCACCACCAGCACCACCGGCAGTTGCTTGGTCAGTGCCTTGCGCAGCACGAACCGGGTCTGCGGCAACGGGCCTTCGGAGGCGTCGACCAGCAGCAGCACACCGTCGACCATCTCCAGGCCACGTTCCACCTCGCCGCCGAAGTCGGCGTGCCCTGGGGTGTCGATGATGTTGATCGTCACGTTCCCGTGGGTCACCGCCGTCTGCTTGGCGAGGATGGTGATGCCTTTCTCACGCTCCAGGTCCATGGAGTCCATCACGCGATCAGCGATGTCGGCGTTCTCGCGGAAGGCTCCGGACTGCCACAGCATGGCGTCGACGAGCGTGGTCTTGCCGTGATCGACGTGGGCGATGATCGCGACGTTTCGCAGGTCGCTGCGCAGGGCCATGGGGAGTCCTCAGATCGGGGGATACAACCGATTGTCGCAGGCGTACGGTGGGAGTGGAGGGGAGGTCGTCATGAAGCGGATGATGGCGGCGGTCGCGGGGGCTGCGGCGGTGCTGGCACTGGGCGCGCCTGCAGTCCAGGCGGCACCGGTCAAGGACATCTACATGGTCAAGCATGTGCAGGCCACCGGCGACGGCATGTACGTGGGGGAGTTCGTGATCCTGCGCAAGAGCGGCACGCAGGTCGTAGGGGCTCGGGGGGCCTTCTACAGCGAGTACTTCTGCCTGCGCGGCACGGCCGGTGGCGGCGTGTTCTCGGTGCAGAAGTGGGACGAGTTCGGCAACCCGAACGGAACCTGGACCCGGCCGTGGGTCAACGGCCGGATCAAGAGCCTGGTCGCGGGTCAACTGGACCACGTTCATGAAGTACTCGGGTGGGTACAAGCCGGGCAAGGCGATCAACTACTGCATCTCGGCGACCTGAGGTTCACCGCCGGGCGAGCACCTGTGGCATGGCCACGCCGGTGTGCCACATCTGCAGGCACAGGTCGGGCGCGAGCGGCCGTGCGAACAGGAAGCCCTGCGCGATGTGCACACCCTCGTCGAGCAGCGTCAACGCCTGCAACGGGGTTTCCACCCCCTCGGCGAGCACCTCCAGGTCCAGGGCTCGTGCCAGTGCCACGATGGTGCGAACGATCTCCAGGGACTCCGCGGACTGCCCCAGTCCGTGAACGAACGCGCGGTCGATCTTGAGTTGGTGGGTGGGCAGGTCGGCCAGCCGGGACAGCGACGAGAAGCCGGTGCCGAAATCGTCGATCGAGATGTCGACACCCAACGCCCGGATGCGGTCGAGTTCGCGCTGCGCGTGCTCGTCCATCGCTGCGGCTTCGGTGAGGGGGTACCAGCCGGCCGCTGGCGTCGCGCCACCGCACGAGGGCCTCAGCGGCGACCAGCGATCCGGTGCGCATGTCGATCTGCGGCTGGTACTCCAGGAAGAAGTTGTCGTCGGGGCGGCGGATGGCCACGCGCAGGGCGCGGGCCCGTTGTCGCTGTACCGCCCCCTGGGCGGCCATGACGGGGTCGAATCGCACCACCGCCGCAGACGGCCGTTCCTTGGCGCTGCGTACGGCGATATCCGCGTTGGTCAACAGCGTGTCGAGGGTACTGCCGTCCTCCGGGTAGATCGCGATCCCGATGGAGCTGGTCAACTGCACGTCGCGGTCCCCGATGGGGATCGGCTCGCTGATAAGTGTCTGCACCATCGTGCTCAGCCCGTCGACCGATCCGCGGTCCATCGCGCGGGTGACGACGAACTCGTCGCCGCCGAGCCGGGCCACGGTGGAGTCCGGGTCGCCGGCCAGCACCGTCAGGCGCTGCCCGATCTGACGCAGCACCAGGTCGCCGGTGGGGTGACCCCAGGTCGTGTTGACCTCCTTGAACCCGTCGAGGTCCATGAACAGCACGGCCAGCGACCGCTGCGGGTTGCGGACCGCCCACTCGTCCATCCAGCTGCGCAGGCCGTCCCGGTGCGGCAGGCCGGTGAGCGGGTCGCGCTCGGCCAGGAAGCGCAGCCGGTTGGTGGCTTGCTGCAGGTCGTCGGCGGTGCGCTGGATCCGGCGTGCGTCCAGCCACTTCCACACAGCGGTGCACAGCAGCAGTGTGGCGATCAACCCGGCGGCCAGTGCCAGCCACGGCCGCCAGGAGCCCTGTGCGGCGACCAGCGCCGGGGTGGGCTCTCCGACCAACTGCAGTTCCTGGCCGTCACCGAGACTGATGTTGGCCTGGGCGGTCCAGGTGGACACTGCGCCGACGTCGAGGCCGTCGCTGTTGCTCCACACCACCTGGGCGGGCTGCTGCCGGCGGTCAATCAGGGCCAGCGACATGCTGCCCGGTTCGGTATCGCGGGTTGACTCAGCCATCCAGTCCTGCACCCGCAGGACGCCCACGACCATGCCGGACCAGGCCGCCTGTCGCTGAGCCAGGGTGGAGGGTCGCGCTCCGGGCCGTCAGACCGGTGCGAAAGCCAACAGGGGACGGCGTCGCGTTCTGCACGATGTCGATCAGTGGGCCGACGGCTGTGCGGCCGGTGTCCCGCGACTGCAGGATCGCCGGCTGTGTCTGCGGCCTGGCCAGAGCATCGAGCCCGTAGACGTTCTGGTTCCCGGCTGCCGGGTAGGTGTAGAGAATCGGTAGGTACTGCTCGCGGTCACCCGCAGCCTGCAGGCCCTGCGGCCCCGCCTCCGCGATGGTGCCGGCATGTCCGTCCGCGGCCAGCTGTTGCTCGAGGCCGGCGCGCTGGTTGGCGCTGATCAGGCGCGCATACTGCACGGCTTGGACGTCGTCGCGGTCTTTGAAGGCCTGCTGGACGAACGTACGGAACTCCGGTTCGGAGACCAGGTTGTCCACCGCGAACCAGCCGGCCACCGCGCTCAGGGACCCGTTCAGCGTTCCCAAGGACTGACCAGCCCGCTCTGCGGAGGCACTCACCGCGTCGGAGACAGCGTGGTCGGCCCCTGCGCGGACGTAGTGGCGCTGCATCTGGACCAGACCGATCGTGAGCGCGATGCCGAGCGCAGCCAGCAGCGCCACCGGGATGGCGTACTTCCACTCCGATGGCTTCGGCGACGCGTCGTCATCGGCCACATGAATATGATCTTCGTTCGGCGCGTCGGTAGCGCGCTGGAAGCATGCGCACACAGAGGGTGACGACGATCGGCGTCCCACTGACGGTGGCCCTAGTCTGTGCCCCGGGAGGTGGCATGGCCGGCAACGCGCGGTGGTCCGCGGTGAGCGTGGTGCTGGGTGCCGTACTGTTCCTGCTGGCCAGTGTGGCCGGATTCCTCAACGCCAACGTCGTCAACGGGCAGCACTTCGCCGCCCACGTCAACCAGATGCGTCAGGACCCGGTGCTGGCCGCAGCGATCGGCGAGGAACTCGCAGCGGCGGTGGTGGACGCCGAGCCGGACCTCGTGGCGATCGCGCCGGCCATCGAGACCGGGGCCGCGGCGCTGATCGCCAGTTCCGCTTTGAACGGCATCTTCACCACGGCAGTCGCATCCTTCCACAGTGCGCTGACCCAGGAGGGTTCGGATTCCGCGGTCCTGACGATTGCAGATCTGGGGTCGGCGGCGGTGTCCCTACTGGAGGCGGTGGCGCCGGATCTGGCGGAGAAGGTGCCCGCGGATCTGGACGTCACGCTGGCCAGCATCGGTGGGCAGGAGGGGCCCGCGGCCCAGATCATCCCGTGGTTCCAGGCGATCACCGCACTGGCGCTGGTGCTGCCCGTGCTCGCCCTGGCGGTCTGGGTCGTCGCCGTGGTGCTGGCCCCGGACCGGCGGATGGGGATCCTCAAGATCGGGTGGGCGCTGATCGCGGTGGCTGCCACGCTCGGGGTCGGCCTGGCGGTGGTCTGGGTGGTGGCCCGGCTCTACGACCCGGGTCCGCTGCCGTCCGCTGTGCTGCGCTCCGCGGTGTCGGCGTTCGGGGCGGCACTGGGTCTGCGGGTGGTGACCACGGCAGTGGTCGGCGGGCTGCTGGTGGTGGCCGCGAGTGCGGTGCTGCCGCAGGTGCACGTGCACGAACGGGTGAGCGCCCTGGGGCGGTGGATCGTCAAACGCCCGCCGCGCCCGGGCTGGGCGATGGCCCGCGGCCTGGGACTCATCGCGGTCGGTGCGGCGTGCGTCGTGTTCCCTAGCGTCGCCGTGGCTGGTGTGACGGTGCTCGCGGGGCTGGCGGTGTTCCTCGTCGGTGTGGCCGAGGTGGACCTCGTGGTGGAGCGGGCACGCGAACGGCAGGTGGCCGGCACCGATGTCCGCCGCTGGCGCTGGGCATGGGTCTTCCCCGTCGGCGCCGGGGTGGTGGCGGTCGGCCTGCTCGCGGTGGTACTGCTGCCCACGGCCTTGCCGCAGGCCACGCCGGTCGCCGCCGTCGACGCCGACCCGCAGGCCTGCAACGGTCGCCGCGAACTGTGTGACAGGCCGTTCGACCAGGTGGCCTTCCCCGCCAGTCACAACGCCATGTCGGCGGCCGACGAGAGCGGATGGTACCTCGCCGAACAGCCGACCGGCATGGTCAACTCCCTGGCCGACGGGATCCGCGTGTTCCTCATCGACACCTGGTACGGACAGCCCACCGGTTCCGGGGGCGTCGTCACCGCCGAGCGCTCGCTGGCGCGCGCGCAGTCGGACCTCACCGAGGGCCGGGCCACCGAGATCACACCGGCCATGCAGCGCTCGATCGACCGGTTGCGCGGTGAGAAGACAGTCGGCACAGAGCAGGTGTACATGTGCCACACCCTGTGCGAGTTGGGTGCCACGCAGTTGCGCGGTGAACTCGAGGGCCTCAAGACCTGGATGGCCGCACATCCGCGCGAGGTGGTCACGGTCTTCATCCAGGACGCCACCACGCCGGCGGACACGGCTGCGGTCTTCGAGCGGGCAGGCCTCGTGGACATGGCGTACGTGCACGAACCCGGGGCCGCGTGGCCCACCCTCGGACAGATGATCGACAGCGGCAAGCGCCTGCTGGTGCTGATGGAGAACGAAGGGGGCGGGTCGCGCTACCCGTACCTGCACCAAGGATTCGATGTCGTGCAGGACACCGGGTACACCTACGCGTCGGTCGACGAGTTCGACTGCGCACCGAACCGGGGATCGGCGGACTCGGACCTGTTCCTGGTGAACCACTGGTTGAGCAGTTTCCGGACCCTGGTGTCCAGCGCCCAGAAGGCCAATGCCGAGGACGTGCTCGGTGAGCGAGTGCGTAGGTGTCAGCAGGAGCGCGAGCACATCCCCAACTTCGTCGCCGTCAACTGGTACGACCAGGGGGACCTGCTGGTCGTCGTCGACGAACTCAACGGCGTGGGCTGACAGACCGACCACCTGCCGCCCGGATGCCTTAGCGTGTCGCTCGTGCAGGCATGGTGGAAGAACGCAGTCGTCTACCAGATCTACCCCCGCTCCTTCGCCGACTCCGACGCCGACGGCTTCGGCGACCTCCCCGGCATCGAGTCGAAGCTGGACTACCTGGCCGAACTGGGCGTGGATGCGCTGTGGCTGTCCCCGATCTACCGTTCGCCGCAGGACGACAACGGCTACGACATCAGCGACTACCACGACATCGACCCGGTGTTCGGCACGTTGGGCGACTTCGACCGGCTGCTGGCGGGCGTGCACGAGCGGGGGATGAAGCTTGTGATGGACCTGGTCGTGAACCACACGTCCGACGAGCACCCGTGGTTCGTCGAGTCGCGCTCCAGCCGGGACAACCCCAAACGCGACTGGTACTGGTGGCGCGAGGGCCGGGACGGGAAACCACCAAACAACTGGGGTTCGATCTTCTCCGGCAGCGCGTGGCGTTCGGCGAAACCACGGACGCCTACTACCTGCACCTGTTCTCGCGCAAGCAGCCGGACCTGAACTGGGAGAACCCCGCAGGTTCGGCGGTCCACACAGTCATGAACTGGTGGCTGGACCGCGGGGTCGACGGCTTCCGGATGGACGTCATCAACATGGTGTCGAAACTGCCGGACCTCCCGGACGGACAACTTGCGCCCGGAGGCCTGTACGGCGACGGCGGACCGTACTTCCGCAACGGCCCCCGGTTGCACGAGTTCCTGCAGGAGATGGACCGAGCGGTCTTCGCGCACCGGTCCGGCGAGTACTTGACCGTGGGAGAGACGCCCGGGGTGAGTGTGCAGCAGGCCCGGGACCTCACCGACCCGGCCGTTCGGGAACTGGACATGGTGTTCCAGTTCGAGCACATGGAACTGGACCAGGGGCCCAGCAAGTGGGACCGGCGCCCGGTGCGACTGCAGGACCTCAAGGAGAACCTGTCGAAGTGGCAGTACGGGCTGGCCGAGGTGGGCTGGAACAGCCTGTACTGGAACAACCACGACCAGCCCCGCATCGTCTCCCGGTACGGCGATGACACGGCGTTCCGGGCGGCGTCGGCCACCGCGCTGGCGACTGTCCTGCACCTTCAGAAGGGGACGCCCTACGTCTACCAGGGCGAGGAGTTGGGGATGGCGAACCACCCCTTCGCCGGCATCGATCAGTTCCGCGACGTCGAGTGCCTGAACCACTACCGCGAGGCCGTCGAGCACCTGGGGTGCCGGGCTGAGGACGTCCTGGCAGCCATGCGGTCGGTCAGCCGCGACAACGCGCGCACGCCGATGCAGTGGGATGCCGGACCGGCGGCCGGTTTCACGACGGGCACGCCGTGGATCGCGGTCAACCCCGATCACACCGAGGTCAACGCCGCCGTTCAGCGCGCAGATCCCGGGTCGGTCTTCCACTACTACCGACGGCTGATCGCGCTGCGCCACGAGGATCCGGTCGTGCAGTCCGGCGGGTACGAGCTGCTGCTGGCCGACCATCCGCAGCTCTTTGCCTTCACCCGCACACTGGGCCCGCAGCGGCTGCTGGTCGTGGCCAACTGCTCCGACGAGCCGGTGACCTGTCCGCTCGAGATGACCGGCGAGGTCGTGATCGCCAACCTTCCGCAGCCGCAAGGGGCGCTCCTGCGACCCTGGGAGGCCCGCGTCTACCGGCAGGCCGGATGATGGACGACGAGCCCGACTACCGCTACTCGCTGGCCAACGAGCGCACCTACCTGGCCTGGGTGCGCACGGGCCTGGCGCTGATCGCCGCGGGCATCGCGATCCGCCTGTTCATCACCGAGACTGCCGCAGGCGCCCGGTGGCTGGCGCTGGTCGCGCTCGGATTTGCCGCCCTCGGTGGGGTGCTCACGGTCACCTCCTACCTGCACTGGCTGAGGGTCCAGGAAGCCATGCGCCGCGGCGAGGCATTACCGACGCAGCGCGGACCCTTGATCCTCACCATCGGCATGGTTCTGCTGGCACTGCTGGTCACCATCGGGATCCTGCTGTGAACTCGCAGTGGGAGCGCACGCGGCTGGCCTGGCGGCGGACCATCCTGGCGGTGCTGGTGGTCGGTGGGGTGGGTGCGGTCCACCTGGCCACGGGCGGGTTGCTGGAGCTGGCGGCGCTGTGCGGGGCGGTCACGGTTCTCGCCTGCATGCCGGCTCTATGGCGACTCACCGCGTTGCGCCTGGGGACCGACGCAGTGGCCTCCTGGGAGCCGGCGGTGCTGACGGTCTGCGGGTGCCTGCTGGCGCTCAGCGTGCTGTTCGCCCGCTGACGGCGGCGTTGCACGTCAGGAAGGCCAGCCACACGACCGCGAGATTGAGCAGGGCGGCCGATGGCAGGCCGACCGCCCCGGGGCCCCACCGGGTTGCGAAACCGGTCGCGGCCATGTTGAGGACGGCGAGCCCGCCCGCGGCACACGCCACCCCCGGCCACCCACCTGGCAGCCGCAGCCGGGCCAGCAGTCTCTCGGGGCCGTGCGCCAGGCCCGCCAGTGCCCAGGCGGTGGGGACGACCAGGACGACCACGCCGGCGTGGACGAGCCACCAGGGGGCGCTCAGGGGTGCAGCCTGCCAGCCGGTGGCGATGGCGGTGCCCGCTGCGAGTCCCACCAGCGGGATGTGCCACAGGTACATGCCCATGCCCCGGGCCCCGATGAGCGCGATGGCCACCCACAGCCGGTCATTGGCGAGCAGGCGCTGAAGCCACGGCCACAGCCCCGCGATCAGCAGGATCTGGCCGGCGCCGTAGATCGCCAGGACGGTGCTCGGGGGTGCCAGGTTGGACAGCCCCGGCAGGCCCGCCACGGAGATCAGCGAGTGGGAGTACGGACCCGCGAAGGCCACCGCCACCGACACTGCGATCAGGGCCGCGCCGGCAGGAGCCGCCCAACGGCGCCCGCGTGCGGCCGGCAGGTGGTAGCCCACTTGGTGCAGCCAGCCCCACACCAGCAGCATGTTGACCCAGCCCCAGGCCGCCCAGGGGGTCGTGCGCACAGTGTCGACGGCGACGATGAGCAGGAACCAGGCGACCAGAGTGAGCCACGGCCGGTTCGCCCACTTGATGGTGAACACGGCGGCGGCGGCGACCAGCAGGTAGACGCCGGCGAACCAGAGCAGTTGGGCCAGGAAACGCCCAGCCCCCTCGACGGTGCTGGATCCCGCGAAAGGGATCAGCACCGCGGTCCAGAGCGTGGCGTAGACCAGGACCGGAGCCAGCAGGCGGCGGCCGCGTGAACTCAGGTAGGCCCGCCGGTCATGTCGCGCCAGCGACGCGGCGTTGGACACCGCGCCGGCGGCGAAGAACAGTGGCAGCACCTGGAACACCCAGGTGAGCGGGATGAGCCAGGGGGCGACTTCGAGGACGTTGATGGCGGTGCCGTCGCCAGGGGTGTGCCACGCCAGGCTGTGCCCGACGATCACCAGGAGCAGCGCCACGGCCTTGACGGTGTCGAGCACCCGGTCGCGATCACCGGAAGCCGCCAGGACGCGGGTGCCGATCCGCTGGGTGGCCATGCGGCCGAGCCTAGTGATGGGCTGCCCGGAGAACACGCGGCGCGACGTGCGTCGTATTCGTCAGCCTCGCCGGCACCGCCTCGATGATCACTGCCGGTTGTGCACAGATGTGCCCGAAGGTGATGACGGGGCGTCCACGGCGCTGGCAGGCTTCCCACTATGAGCACTGGCATCCCGGCTGAGGCGTTCGAGTTCTACGAGCGCCTCGCCGCCGACAACACCCGTGAGTTCTGGGTCGAGCACAAGGCCGACTACGAGCAGTCCGTGCGGGAGCCGCTGCAGGCCATCGCCGACGCACTCGAACCGGACTTCGGCCCGGCGCATCTCTACCGGCCGTACCGGGACATGCGTTTCAGCCGTGACAAGACGCCCTACAAGGACCACCAGGGTTGGGTGTTCGAAGCCGAGAACGGCTTGGGCTGGTATCTACAGGTCTCGGCACAGGGCCTGATGGCCGCCGGTGGCTGGTACCAGTCGACCCCGGCGCAGGTGAAGCGCTACCGCGAGTACCTCCTGGACGCCGGCGGCGACCGGCTGCGGGCTGCCCTGAAACCCCTGCCCAGATCGGGGTTCGAGATCGGCGGTGACATGCTCAAGACCCGACCACGGGGGGTGGACGAGGACAACCCGGACATCGACCTCCTCCGCCACCGGTCGATGCATGTCACGGAAGGTCTGGGAGCCGGAGGCGTGGATGGAGTACCCGGCGGGTGCGGAAGACCCTGCACACGGCCTTCGAGAAGATGCGCCCATTGATGGTCACGTTGGCGGACATCGTCGGTCCCCCCGAATAATGATGGAGTGCCCCGCCCCGATCCCATGACGCCCCACCCGGACCGCCTGCCGTTGAGCCACCCCCACCGCCGGGAGATCCTGCGCCGTCATGCGGCGGCGGTGGCCGCCGGGGATGCCGGTTACCTCGATCCGGGGACCGGTCTGTTCGTGATGACCGCGGCGGCGCATCTCGAACGCGGCCGGTGCTGCCTCAGTGGCTGCCGGCATTGCCCCTACGTGGGAGGTGATTGATGGCCACGTCACGCGGCCTGATGCGAACCCTCGGTGCGTGGTCGGCGGTCTCAGTCGTGGGAGGTGCTTCGCTGTGGGCCGCGGGTCGCTCGCCGCAGGCGCGCGCCTTCGGCCGCCAGACCCTGGCCTGGGGTGCGGTGGATGCCGCGATCGCGGGTTTCGGCGCCAGACGGCCCGATCCGCACCCAGGCCGCCTTCGCACGATCCTGCTGCTCAATTGCGTCGCCGACGTGGGATATCTGGCCCTGGCTGCGACCGTGTGGCGCAGTGGCCGCACGGGCGACGGCTCGGCGATCGCTGTGCAGGGCGCGTTCCTGCTCGCTCTCGACAGTCATTACGCGTACCACCTGCGCTGACTACCCTCGGGCCGCCGGCCTTGACATGGCGGGTCAACGGTGGTGCCGTGGAGATGTGGGGGCGCAGGTGCGGCACAGCCCTTCGTTCGGCGAGATCGCCGACACGGAGTACTGGCACCTACTCGCTGACGGTCGGGTGCAGTGCGATGTCTGCCCGCGGGCGTGCCGGCTGCATGAGGGTCAGCGCGGACTGTGCTTCGTGCGGGCCCGCGAGGGTGACGCGATCGTGTCCACGACGTACGGGCGCTCCAGCGGGTACTGCATCGACCCGATCGAGAAGAAGCCGCTCAACCACTTCCTGCCCGGCACTTCGGTGCTGTCTTTCGGTACGGCCGGCTGCAACCTCACGTGCAAGTTCTGCCAGAACTGGGACATCTCCAAGTCCCGCGACATCGACACGCTGGCCGACAGCGCATCCCCGGAGACCATCGCCGAGGCCGCGGTGCGGCTCGGGTGCACCAGCGTGGCGTTCACCTACAACGACCCGGTCGTCTTCCTCGAGTACGCCGTCGACACCGCCGTGGCGTGCCGGGAACGCGGGATCCGGACCGTCGGGGTCACCGCCGGCTACATCGAGCCGGCGCCGCGTGCGGAACTGCTCGGTGTGATGGATGCGGTCAACATCGACCTCAAGGGGTTCACCCACGAGTACTACCGCAAGGTGTGCGGAGGTGACCTCGGTACCGTCTCGAGACCATCGAGTGGGCCGTGAAGGAGTGCGGCGTGTGGGTCGAACTGACCACCTTGCTCGTCCCCGGACACAACGATTCCGACGCAGAACTCGCACGGATGGCAGCGTGGGTGACCGAGCACATCGGCCTGGACGTCCCCTGGCACTTCAGCGCCTTCCACCCGGACTGGAAGATGCTGGACGTCCCCTCCCACGCCGCCGGCGACCCTCACCCGTGCCCGGCAGATCGCCGTGGATCACGGCGTGCACTCTTCGCGTACACCGGGAACGTGCACGACGCGACCGGCGACACGACGTTCTGCCCCGGGTGCGGTGCACCGGTCGTCGAACGGGACTGGTACGAGATCCTGGCCTACGCACTCGACGCCCGCGGCGCCTGCACCACCTGCGGGACGGTGCTGCCGGGCGTGTTCGCCGCGAGCCCTGGCGACTGGGGTCGTCGGCGCCTGCCGGTGACGCTGCACGGCTAGCCTGAGCCCATGTTCGTGCTGGCGGCCGCCGACTACCAGCGGATGAGTTCGGCCGCTGCTGCCGGTCTGCGGGCCCGCGGACTGGTTCCTGGCGATCGGGTGGCTGTGGTCACGCCCGAGCACCGCTTCCCTGCCGACGAGGCGGCGTACCTGCAGGCATGCGTGATAGCGGTCGTCGGCGCCGCGTTACGCACGGGCGTGGTCCCGGTCCCGATCAACCCGCTGCTCACCGCTGGCGAGCGCGACCACATCGTCAGCGACAGCGGCGCCACGCTGGTCGTCAGCGACGCCGCCGACTTCCGGGCGCTCATCGACCACCGAGGTCCCGTCCCGGAGCTCGCAGAGTGGCCGCTGGGCCGTCCCATGCACTACACCTCCGGCACGACCGGCCGGCCGAAAGGCGTGTACACCCAAAGCATCGGGGAGGAGCTGGCCGAGGCGCTGTGGCGCGACGAACTCGACCAGTGGGGCTTCGGGCCGGACGACGTCACCTTGGTGCACGGGCCGCTGTGCCACGCCGCGCCGCTGCGGTACGCGATGCTCGTGCTGCAGCTGGGTGGCAGCGCCGTGCTGCCCGGGGGTTTCGACGCCCCGTCTATCGCGCGGGCGCTGCACGAGCATCGGCCGACGCACGCCTTCCTGGTCCCCAGCCACGTGCAGCGGCTCTTCGCCCTCGATCTGCCCCCCAGCCCCTACCGGCTGGTGACCCACGCCGGCGCCGCCATCCCGGCCGCCGTGAAACAGCAGTTGCACCGCTGGGCCGGGACCGAGGCGGTGTGGGAGTTCTACGGATCCACCGAGGGGCAGTTCACGGTGTGTCCCGGCGCCGACTGGGAGCAACTGCCCGGGACCGTCGGCCGCGCGCGACCCAGGCGCACGCTGGAGATCCCGCGACGGCGTCATCTGGTGCCACACTCCCGACTTCGCGCGGTTCACGTACTGGAACGATCCGGTGAAGACCTCCGCGGCCTGGGACGCGGACGCCTTCTCCGTCGGCGACCTCGGGCGGGTCGACGGCGGGTACCTCTACCTGGAGGGTCGTCGCGAGGACCTCATCATCAGTGGTGGCGTGAACGTGTACCCCGCCGAGGTGGAGGCGGCGCTGGCCGAATGCCCCGGAGTGCGGGAGGTCGCTGCATTCGGCCGCGACGATGAGCAGTGGGGGCAGCGCGTGTGCGTGGCGTACACCGGCACCGCGCGCCCGGAGGACCTGCGCGCCTGGGCCGCGCGGCAACTGGCCGGGTACAAGCGGCCCAAACAGATCGAGCGCCTCGATGCGCTGCCGCACAATGCGTCGGGCAAAGTCGAGCGCCTGGTGCTCGCGTCCGGAGGTGGATGATGAAGATCAGACCGGCGGTGGTGGCGGGACGGTTCTACACCGGTGATGCCGACGAGCTTGCCCGGGAAGTGGACCGCTATCTGGCCGGCGCACCCCCGGGGCCGCAACCGCAGGGCGTCATCGTGCCGCACGCCGGCCATATCTACTCGGGTCCCGTGGCGGGACACGCGTATGCACGCTTGCGCAGAACCGGGCGGGTGGTCCTGGCCGGTCCCGCGCACTTCGTCGCAGTCGACGGCATCGCGGCTCCGGTGGCGGACCTCTGGCGCACGCCGCTGGGTGAGGTCGAGATCGACCAGCAGGCGATCGGCGACCTGGCCGTCGTACGCGATGACTACCCGCACGCCCCGGAACACAGCCTCGAGGTCCAGTTGCCGTTCCTGCAGCGGCAGTTGGAGACCGGGTGGCGCCTCGTGCCGCTGCTGGTGGGCCGGGCCGACCCGGTCGCTGTCGCGGATGTCCTCGAAGGTTTCCTCACAGACCCCGACAGTGTGGTCGTCCTGTCCACGGACCTGTCGCACTACCTGCCGTACGCGGCGGCGCAGGCCCGAGACGAGCAGACGGCGGCCCGGGTCGTGAGCCGGGACTGGCAGCACATCGATGACTACGACGCGTGCGGGGCCTACCCGCTGCGCGGTCTGCTGCTCGCCGCGGATCGCCGCGACCTCGGGGTGCAACTGCTGGACCT